>NZ_JAUF01000008.1:0-69598 GCF_000585455.1 Microbacterium sp. MRS-1 | reverse complement strand
TCCAATCGTTGAGTGTTCACTTTTCAAGCGCCGCTACTGTCCAGTTTTCGAGCGCCGTCGACACCTCAGCGGGAGCGGACGATACCGAGACCCCTATCTCTGGGCGATGTATCGAGTCAGCGGGCTCGCGTCGGGTATCGAGACTCTGTGGTTCTCGGGGTACGAGTTCCAACCACGGTGGCTCGTTCTCTCGGCCAGCGGCGCTGGTATTCGCATCGTTCCCGATGGATTCGAACTGGCTCCGCCCGCCGATGCGGCTCTGTCGCGACGGTTCCGAGACATCTGCGCCCAACATGGTGCAACATCGGACACGCACCTTCCAGTCGCGCAGGTCGACCTTGACGGCGAACTCGTCGACACCGAGGACCGAGTCGCAATGGGTGCTGCTCTCCTGACTGCGCTCGTAGCGGCCGGTCTCTGACCGAACGAGCGGCTGGAGCTTCAGAAGCTATTATCAGATCCGCGGAGCGACGCGGTCAGCACGGAGATGTCGCTGCCGGTCGTGTATCCCGCCGACTGACGCTCGGTGAGTAGCCGGTCACGCCGCTCGGCGATGCGTGCCCGGATCAGGGCGATCAGAGTGATCGGGCCGTTGACGAGGAACTTCAGTGCGTTCCAGATGAACAGCAGCACGAGCAGGTTCAGCCACCCCGGCCCGCCATCGGCGATCCAGACGGTCAGCAGCCACGCGCCGAGCAGATACGGCACGGCAATCAGCATGGCGGGCACACCCCACTTCAGTCCGCGGCGCGTCCGCAGCGCGTTGAGCAGGATGTTCGTCGGCATGTACGTCCGCAGGAACAGCCGAACTCGGATGCTGAGATTCCAGAGCAGTCGGAACATGATGTCCGTCTCCTGAGAGGGTGCGTAGCTCCGCCGAGGAGGTAGATCATGTGGTGAGCGTCCCGAGGGGACCGTCGCAAGCGACCTAGAAAACGTGGCTACTACCTCGACACCCAGGGTACGCCCGACCTCGGACACACGGAAGGTTCCGCGCCAAGTCACTCTGGGAGGAGGACAACGACCTGGACGAGCGGCGGCCGAACTCATCAGCTCGGAAACCGTCAGCTGAGGGTATCGACCCAATCGTTCATCGGAGTGCTCACGACGTTGCCAGTGTGGACCGTCCCGAGGCCGTTCACATATCGAGAAGTCAACAGTGCCTTGTTGTGGTCGTTGAGATTCTGCTCGAAGACGCCGCCTACGAAGATCGGATCGGCCCACCCTCTGCCTGCTTCGTGTGCCAGGTGAGCGGCGCGGTTGACGACGTCGCCCATGTAGACGACATCATTGATTCCGCTGCCACTGAATCCCGCCTTGATCATGAGCACTCGGCCGTAGTCGACGCCGATGCCGATCTTCAGGGGGTCGATCCCCTTCTTCGCGTAGTGGTGGTTGAGGAGCTTGATGAGTGTGTTCGCCTGATAGGCAATGCCAAACACATCGTCAATGTGCGTCTTCTGCGTGGTCTTGTACACAGCCCAGACGCAGTCCCCAACGATATTCACTTCCCGGACGTACAGATCGGAGTTCAGCACCGCCACCATCTCAGAGATGAACGCGCGATATATCTTTGCGAGAATCGGACGCTTGTGCTTGGCGGTGAGCCCAGAAGAGTCTCGGATGTCGATGAAGACCGCCGAGCACATTCCATAGAACCCGTTCGTGAACGTGAGCTTGTCCCGGTCGGGCAGCCCGTCGACCTCCTCGAAGCTTCCTGCGGGCTGATCCAGGATCGCCTTGATCCGATCGGAACTGCTCGTGTAGCTGTACGCCTTGTAGTTGCCGTCCATGTTCCCGTCCTCAGATGCTTTCAATCCCGACGATGATTGCGACCGCCGCGACGCACGCGCCAGCCGCTAGGGCCGACCGGATCGCCCATTTCACGTACTTCGCCTTGAGCGTCGCGATCTTTGCGTTCGCGTGGACCTGATCAGCGAGATCCCGGACGAGTTCGCGCGGATCCGCTGTTAGCGTGCCCAGCACTTCCGTGTAGCCGGGACGGTCGCCTTTGAAATGTCGGGCGATGCTTGCGAAGAAGACGCGATTGATTGCTTCGGGCGCAGCGTCCTTGTCGTTGACGCGCGGAGTCAGAGTCCAGCCGCAGAGCGCCGCGGTCAGCACCGAGAGCGCGCAGGCAGCGACGACAATCACATCGAAGATGAGAGAGCGCTGCGTGAACTCCCTGACGAGGTTGAACAACATCGTGCCGAGAACACCAACGAAAGCGAGAGTTACCCCTGCCTTGGCGTCCGAGTGACGGATCCACTCGTTGACAAGGCTCAGCAGTTTCCACGCGTGATCAGGATCGGGGTCGGGCGCAGGCGGTCTCTTTGCACGGCGGAAGATCAGTAGAGGCACGCTTCGAACGTACTCGGGGGCCCGGACATCACGGGCAACTCAGTGCGTAGGCGTGGCCACCAAAGCACCTACGTGGAGGACACGGGACGACGTGCATCCGTGCCGCTACATGCCCAAGCGGGGCGTAGAGCGCTCTGGCACATACGATCCCGGCTCTGGTTCTGCTGCGCGTGCCGCGAGCTGCCGTGCGCGGTGGATCGCGGCGCGTGCTCGCGCGGCATCTGCGCGCTGCCGCGCGTCGTCGCCGATGAGTCCGAGCGCGCTGGTCTCCGCGACGCCGTAGGTGTCGCGGTAGGCCGCGACGGTGCGCGCCTCGCGTCGCCAAGTCGCGGCAAGCTGCGGATCGGCGGGCTCCGGGCCGAGTTCCGCGGCCCATGCCTCGGACGCCTCGACCGCTTCGGCGACGAGTGCGTCGGCCCGCTGCTCGATGAGTACGGCGCGTTCCCGGAGCGCGGCTCGCATGTCGTCGTCCATCGTGCCGAGCGCCGGGGTGATGAGTCCAGCGATGGGCGCGGCGGGCTGGCGCACGCGCCCCGCACCGTTCGCGCGCACCAGGGCTCGAATCACCCGTTCGTGGAGCACCGCGGCCACGTCGTCGGCGTCGTCGAGCGGACGCGAGGCGACGAGCGCGTGCAGCAAGCGCTCCGTGTCGTACCCGTCCGCCTCGGCGCGGCGCATCTCGGCACCGAGCACGCCGAACGCGGTCGATCCAATGGCAGCGTCGGCTTCGGCCTCGGTGAGTCGGGTGGCGCGCACGAGGGCTTCCCAACGTGGTTGCTGTGCAGCGGCGGCGATGGTCTCGTACTCGGCGGCGAGCTGGCCGACCGAGCCCCAGGCGTCCTGCTCGGCGGCGATCATCTGGCGGGCGGAGAGTTCCGCCCCAACGTGCTGGAGCACCCCGGCGAGCACCTTGCGGGCCGCGACTGCCTTAGTGTCCTGGGTAGGCGGATGGATGTGGTCGTCGTCGGGACGGTTGATCGAGACGTAGGCGGTGTTCCCGAGCCTTCCGCGGGTCATGGCGACGTAGAAGTTCTCGCGCGTCGCGCCGGGCTCGACGAGCGTGTGTCCGGTGTCGACGGTGACGCCTTGCGCCCGGTACGCGGTGACGGCGTAGCCGAGTTCGACGTGCTCGGCGACGTACTCGGCGGGAAGCCACACGGTCGCGCCCCAGCGCCGTCCGGCGGGACGCACCCGCAGCGACCCGTCGGCGCCGATGGCGGTGATCGTCCATCGACTGCCGTTGCGCACCCAGCCGCGGCCGATGCGCAGCTCGCGGTGGTTGCGGCGGGTGATGATCGCGTCCCCGACGGATGCCTCGGTATCGTCATGCAGCCGCACCTCGGCGCGCGGGTCGACCTGCCCGGCGAGGATGAGGTCAGCGCGGGCGCGCTGGTTCAGGGTGGTGGCCATCGCGCTCGACTCGGCGATGAGAATGCTCGCCAGTCCTGCGGCCCGGTCCCGCTGCCACGCAGCGTAGGCGGCATCAGCCATACGCTCGGCCTCCCCTGCATGGATGCGCCCGTGGGCCCGGTAGGTGTCGATGGCTTCGATGCGCCCGTGGCGCAGGTCGAGGGTGGCTTCCTTCTCCCAGGCTGCGGCGATGCGGCGCACGTCCGTCAGCTCGGGCACATCGACGCGGTGGGCGATGAGCATCCCGAACGCTCCCCCGGCGTCGACGGACTGGAGTTGCGCGGGGTCGCCCACGAGCAGCACCTTCGCTCCGGCGTCGGCCGCGACGCGCACGAGCCGATCGAGCGCGAGGGTTCCGGCGAGGGATGCCTCGTCCACGATCACGAGTTGCCCGGCGGTGAAGCTGATGCCGTGGTCGCGGTAGGTCTGCCACCACTTCGCGGTGTTCTCCGTCGGGATGCCGAGGTCACCGGCCAGCACCTCAGCCGCGACCGCGGACGGTGCCAGGCCGACGACCGAGCCGTGCCCGTGCTCGGCCTCCCACGCGCCCCGCAACGCGCGCAGCGCGGTGGTCTTGCCCGCCCCCGCGGGGCCGACGAGCAGGTCGAGCATCCGGCCTGACGACGCAATCGCTGCGAGTGCGGCGCGCTGGTCGTCGCCGAGCGCGCGCCCACGGCGGGGTTGCAGCGCATGCGCAATGGTTGCGTCGGCCAGGCGCGGTGCAACCTGCTCGCGGGAGCGTGCAAGCAGCCGATCCTCAGCAGCGAGCACCGCGGCACCGCTGAAGCGAGCGGAGTTGCGCGGGCGGAACACGCTCGTCCCGTCGGCACGCTGGAACGCTGCCGGGCTGGAGGCAAGCTCGGGCGGGGTGAGCCGGATGGACGCCTGCTCTGCGGCATCGACGATCATGCCAGTGATCGCCTCGCGGTCCTCCGTGCCGGTGAAGCGCCAGCCCATCGTCTGCCGTGCGGCCTCGGCGTACAGGTTCCAGAGGCTCCACGTCGTGCGCTTCTCGGCAACCGCGGCGACCACCGACACGCCGAGCCTGGCGATCCGCTCCAGCGGCACATCCTCCGCGCACAGGAGCTTCACGGGCTCGACCGCGACGGCTTCTCGCGCCCAGTCGGTTGCGTCCCGGCCCAGCAGTCGGCTCGCTTGGGTGCGCCACTCCTGGGTGAGTTCAGCCAGCGGGCGGACTTCCTTGTCGGGCCGGGTCGCCAGCGTCGCCTGTTGCCTCAGCCGGATGATCGTCTCCCGTGACGGCGCGTTCCCGTGCGTTCGCTCGTACTCGGCGACCAGCCTGTCCTTCTCGATGTCGATGTGCCGCGACCGGGACGAGAACTCGGCGACCAGCTCCTCGGGCACCGTGGCGACCGCCCACACCGGGTTGCGATCCGCGCCCCGGTCGCGCCGCTCCCACCCGACGCCGAGCACGCGGGTCAGGTGATCGGCGAACACCGCGGTGTGCAGCTCGCTCAGCGCCACGGTCGCCGCGTGCAAAGGCCGGCCATCGAGCGACCGCCACTTGCCGTCGAACAGGGTGCGCACCTTGTTGCTCACCACGACATGCGTGTGCAACTGCGGGTCGCTCGCCCGCGAGTCGAAGTGATCGAACGCGGTGGCGATGAGCCCGGTCACCTCGACCTGCGCAACAGCACCGTCGCGGGACGTTGCGCCCGAGCGCGTCGCTGCAAGCTCGCGCTCCATGAACGCAACCACCTCCGCAACCGCCGCATGGTGCGCCTCCGCGATCCGTGCCTGCGTCGTTGCGTCCGCAACCGCCCACAGCACAGAGGCGGACTTCGGCAGCGAGAAAGTGAAGTCGTACCCGGCGACCGCCCGCCGCGAGGTGCGCGCCGACTCCTCCGCCTCGATCACCACAACGGCCTCAGCTCGCTCATCCGCGCCCAACGCCGGATCGAGCCGCGAGATGCGCGCCGCGATCCGATCCTCGACGCTCGGGAACGCCGGATACGCCTTCCCCAGCGGATCGCCGGTCACCGGGTCGCGCCCCATCCCCAGCAGAAGCTGGAGCTGCGCCTCCGAGACCGGCGCGCCCTCGTGAATCTCACCCTCCCCGAGCGCCGCGAGCCCGCCGCCCATCCAGCGGCCCGGCGGTGTGCCCTGCTCGGCGTAGTACCGGGTCAGCGGCGTCGAGAGCGCCCGCTCGCCGTCAGCCGACGCCACGGAGCGCAGCAGGTACTTGTAGCCGTCCCCCGCCCCCATGACCCGCATCGAAACCGACACCCGGCACCGCCTCTCTCGTCAGAGAGGTGAGCCGCCGAGCCCGCCCTCAGGCGGGCTCAACCTCGATGTGCAAGACGTGTACTGGTCTCTGGAGGGCTTCCGAGATCAGACAAGGCGGGCGCGGACGACGGCGATGTCGCGCTCATGATCGCGCACGATCCTCTCGGCCTTGGTCGTGAACTCCGACTTGTGGATCACGACGAGCCGGATACCCTGCCGCGGCAGGATCTCCGCCTTTCGCTGGTCGTACAGCCGCCGCTGCCCGCCACGAGGCACACCGGAGACGGTCGCGCGACGGTCGAACCACGGGACGGCCACAGTGTGCTGCTTCTCCTGGAACTCAACTACGAGCCCCAGCGCAGGCCAATACCCGTCGACAGGGAGCCTGCGAGCCCGTCCGGTCGTCGGCGACACGTCACCGACAAGCCACAGGAACGTCGCCTGTCGCTCCCCGCGGACCCCGATCACCTGGTCGCAGAGGTCGAGAACGTAGTGCTCATCACTGTCGGCGCGCTTGCCCACGATGCCTACAGGTACTCGATCACGGCCACTACGCGGATGACGCCGTTGAACTCGTCGCCGCCTGCCACGGCGGACAGGGCGACGATGCGGTGCTCCGGCCGGGCGGCGAGCTCCTGCGTGAGCGCGTCCTTGATCGAACCGCGCATGAAGTTGTCGAGGCGCACCTCCACGATCGCTTGGTTGCTGGTCAGTCCCTGAGCCATGTCCATTCCCTCGATGCGCTCGACCGCGTGCTCGCCACGATACGGCGCATCGGCGACATCGGTCGGTGCCGATAACGTGAGTGTGCCCGAGAGGAACACCAACCACATGCCCCTGAGCCGTGACGAGGCGCAGCGTCTGCGCCCGGTGATTGAGGAGGTCACCGCGTGGTCGAAGCACGCCGCAGACCTCGCCGCCCACCGTGCCCGCGTCGCCGCTGATGCGGATACCGCCTTCGGCGCGCTTCGCGCGCGCATGGTCGATGTGGCGATCCGCAACGGGAGCCGCTGGAGCGTCCTGCCGCTGCGGGATGGTGACAGGGGGCAGCTTGGGCTCCTCGCCCGGTTCGCCGCCCTGCCGGAGATCCAGGCGAGTGAGGCGACATGGCTGGGTCAGCTCACGAACGAGGTGCCGCGGGCGCTGAGCGATGCTAGATCGAACTTCGGACTCCGCAAGCTGTTCAGCGGTGTGCGCTCCTGATCGCCACCGACGGACGCAAGGCCGCGCTCGACATCCGCATGGTCGTCCCCCGCGACCCGTCCGGGCCGAGCAAGGTCGACGTCGCCGCCGACGCGATCCACCGCATCTGGGAGCGCACCCGAGACAACGAGTACCTCGACACGGTGACCGGGCAGCCCTCCACGGTGCGCGGGTCGCTCCAGCTCGTGTTCTCCGATATCGGCACCCCGAACCAGGACAGGTGGAACGCCTACGACGAGCTGCGGCAGCAGCTCGTGCAGCGCGGCATCCCCGCCGAGCAGGTCAGGTACATGCACGAGGCGAAGACCGACGTGGAGAAGGCCCGCCTGTTCGCCGCGGCCCGCGCCGGCCACGTCGCCGTGCTCATCGGCTCGACGGAGAAGATGGGCGTCGGCACGAACGTCCAGGCCCGCGCCATCGCGCTGCACCATCTGGACTGCCCGTGGCGGCCCTCCGACATCGCGCAGCGCGACGGGCGCATCATGCGGCAGGGCAACCAGAACGAGGAAGTGGCGATCGTCCGCTACGTCACCGAGCGTTCCTTCGACTCCTACATGTGGCAGACGGTCGAGCGGAAGGCCGCGTCGTTCGCGCAGCTCCTGCGCGGCAAGATCAACGCCCGAGAGATCGAGGAGATCGACACCTCCGCGCTCTCCGCAGCAGAGGCCAAGGCCATCGCCTCCGGCAATCCGCTCCTGCTGGAGCACTCCGTCATCCTCAACGAGGTGAACCGGCTCCGCCGCCTCCAGCGCGCGCACGAGCGCAACGAGGACATGCTCGTCCACACCGGCAATCGCGCCCGGTCGTCCGCCGAGCGCGCCGCCGCGGACATTCGCGGGCTGGAAGCCGCCGCCCCACGGATGATCGACACGAGCGGCGACAGGTTCCGCATCACGCTCGGCACGCGCGACTACGACTCCCGCTCCGACGCCGCGCACGCCCTGGCCGCGTGGATGGGCGACTCCGGGCTGAAGTGGCTGCCCCGGTACGGGCACAAGGACTTCGGGATCATCGGCCGCATCTCCGGCTTCGACATCCACGTCGAGGCCCGCTCCGGGCTCACTACCCTCGATGTGACCGTCTCCCTGCCCGAGGTGCCCCGCTCGGGATTCACGATGCCGAAGGAGTCGTTCCTAGAGGCCGGGCTCGGACTCGTGCAGCGCATCGAGAACCGCGTCAGCGGCATCCCCTCCCTCCTCGACCAGGCCCGCGAAGACCTGGCAGAAGCCGAGCAGACCGTCGCTGACACCCAGCAGCGCCTGGGCCAGCCATTCCGCCACGCCCAGGCCCTCGCCGACGCCGAGGAAGACCTCGCCCGCGTCGAGTCCCAGCTCGCCGCGATGCAGGACGAACCCGCACCCGAGCCCGCCGCGCCAGAGTCCGAGCCCGTCGAGCTGACCGTCGAGGCTGTGCGCTCCTACGAACCGAACCTGGGATCACGAGAGGGCACGGGCGTTCCCGCTGCGGGAGACTGGAGCAGTACCGCTCCCCACAGCCCCGAGAGGGAACCGCCGGGACTGCGACTGTGAAACGCTTAGTGCAGGTTCTCGTTCTGGCTTGTAGACTGGACTACCGCAGGTTCTCGTATCCCGTTGCTGAAAGGAGTGTGTGATGTCGATCTTGCTCGCGCCCCGCCGCAACCGTCAGGGCGCGGCTGACGCCCGGCGCGCTGTGCTCGCGTCGCGGGGGCGCTTCTGGGAACCGGGCGACTTCTCGCTCACCCCGTCGACCGCGCACCATCTGCTCGGCGAACTAGAGACTCGCGGCGAACTGCGGCGCGTGCGCCGCGGCCTGTACTGGCGCGGGACGAAGACGCCGCTGGGCATGGCCCCGCCGCCGACCGAGCGACTCATCGACGCGCTCGCCCCCGGCCCCGGCGTGGGGCCAGCGGGCCTGTCCGCAGCGAATCTGCTGCGCCTGTCCACGCAGATCCCGCGCCGTGCGCTGGTGGCCGTCCCCGAACGGGCTCCGTCGGATGCCGGGCCGGTCGCGTTCGTGTCCCGCACGACGCGCACCGGCCGGGCGGAGGCTGGGCTGAACGCCACCGAGGTCGCCGCGCTCGAAGTCCTCGACGACTGGAACGCCGTGCTGGAGGTCACCCCGGACGAAGCCGCAAGGCGGCTGACCGACCTGCTGCGCAGCGGCGGCCTCCGCGCCGAGCGGCTCACCCAGGCTGCGGCCACCGAACCGGGCCGCACTCGTGCGCGCCTCACGGCGCTGCTCGCTGCGGCCGGGCGGGACGACCTCGCGGCACGGATTCCGTCGCCCGATCCCCGCACGCGCCAGGCGGCGCTCGCCACCTTGGAGGCGGCATGACCGATTCGACGCTGTGGCGAGATGACGATCCCGAGGTGTTCCGCGGCACGATCCTCGCCGCCGCGGAACGCCTCGGCGTGCAACCGCTCGCAGTCGAGAAGGACTACTGGGTCTGCGAGACGCTGCGCGCGATCACCACCGCCCATCCGGGCGAGGTGGTCTTCAAGGGCGGCACAAGCCTGGAGAAGCTGCGGATCATCCGGCGCTTCTCAGAAGACCTCGACCTGCTCGTCATCGGCCAGTACCCGTCGAAGAACGCCGAGCAGCGCGCGCTGCGAACCCTGCTCACTACCGCGGCGGAGGCGACCGGCGCGGAACCGACCGGCGTGACGGCGGGCGGCAGCTCCGGCTCGTTCCACCGATCCGGTTACCTCAGCCCGCCGCTGGAGCACCGTGGCACGCCCGGCGTGATTGCCGACCCTGCGGCGATCCTCGTGGAACTCGGCCAGTCCGGCGGGCCGAACCCGCACGCCCCGCACCCGGTCACCTCGCTCCTGGCACGCGAGCTGGGCGACTCGGGCTTCGACACGAGCGCATGGAATGACCTGGCCTCCTTCGACGTGCCGATCCTGCATCCGGGACGCACGCTGCTGGAGAAGCTGCTGCGAGTGAACAATTTCGCCGCCGACCCCGATGCCGCAGCCTCACCGCACGGCTGGCCGCGCATCGGGCGGCAGCTCTACGACATCTACGCGCTGCTCCGCGATCCCTCCGTGCGCGAGTTGCTGGCAGACAAGCCGCTCGTCGCCGACATCCTCGCCAGCGCCCGCGAGGTCTCCGCGGCGTTCGGCAAGCCCGACCTTCCCACGCCCGCCGGGGGCTTCGCAGCCTCCCCGGCATTCGACGCGGCATCCCCTTTCGCAGACCGCCTCCGAGCCGAGCACGATGCGGCCATGCGCGACCTCTACTACGGCACCGACGCACCGCCGAGCTTCGGCGACATACTGGCTCAGGTCCGGGCAGACGCGGCGCTCCTCGCACCCTGAGCCAGTTGCCCTCCGTGGTGGCTCACCCGTCGATGCCCGCGAACGCCTCGTCGAGCGCGTCAGCCGCGACCTCGACGATGAGGTCGGGACGCTTCGCGTAGTGCCCTTCCGTGATGTCGGTACTGCTGTGCCCGAGCAGGTCGCGTGCGACCTCGACGCCAGCCGTGTCCGATACCGCCGCAGCGACCGCCTTGCGGAGGCTGCGGAAGGTGAGATGCTCGGCGTCGACCCCGATAGCGAGCAGTTCCGGCTCGAACTCGCGGCGGAACATCCTGAGCAACTCGCCGACCGCGCTGGGGTCGCGCGGACGGCCGCGCTCGGTCGTGAACAGCACGTCGTCTGGATTCCGTTCGGGATCGGGAACGTGGCTCGCCACGAGTTCGCTCAGTACCTTCGCCGCGAACTTCGGAATGCGAACCCAACGCTTCTGCCGCTCCGCCTTGGGCGAGTCCTGACGGAACAGGCCGCGAGACTTGGTGCGGACCATCGTCCCGCCGACCCAGACCAGCGCCTCCATCGTGAGGCTTCCATCCGGTTGTTCCACCGCCTCGAACCGCACGTCCTGGAACCGGATCGCAATCGGTTCTGCTGTCCGCTCGGAGGTGCCGAGCGTGATGAGGATGTAGTCGGCGAGCAGCTTGTAGTTGGGCCGTCGGCCCACCGGATACCGCGCCCGGTGCCGCTCCGGCCACACCTCGCGGATGAGGTGGAGGATGTACTTGACCTGCACCGCGTCGAGTTCGAAGTACACCGTGTCCGGCTCGTCCGCTCGCCTGGTCGCACGGATCGGGTTCGCCACGACGACCGCTCCGTGCCGTGTGTTCTGGATCGACCCGGCAGCCGAGAAGTGCCCCTGCTGGATCGCCCAGTCGAACATGAGCGACATCACGTTCCGAACCTTGTTCGCGGTCGTCACCGACTTCTCCCGTGCGATGTCCATAAGCAGCCCATCAGCACGGTCGACGGTGATGTCGGCGATGGGGATGGCCCCGGCGCGCGGGATGACATGCGCGCGCACCACCGAGGCGTAGCCATCGACGGTCTGCTCGCGGCGCTGGCGCAGCACCCGCGGATCGTCGTCGTGGTACGCCGTCTTCAGCCACGTCGTCGCCAGCTCGGCGACGGTCATGAGCTGTGTTCGTCGCGCCAGAACTCGACCGACGGCGACACCAGCCGCTTCCTGCAACTCGGTCAGAGCCTCAGCCTCGGTCGCTCCGCTGCCGCTGGGACGACGCTCTTGCCCGTTGCCGTCATAGACCCGCGCTCGCGCGATGACCAGGCCGTTCGGCTCGACGGTGTAGGTCACCTTGCCGAGTTCGCCGAGCGCGCGCTTCGGCCGTGCCATCAGTCGCCCGCCCTGTCCGTCGGGGCCACGATCCGCCCCGCGATGAACGCCTCGACATCCTCATCGCGGTAGCGGACGTTGTGCGACGAGAGTGCGACGAACGGCAACCCGAGACCTCGGCTGCGCGCACGCTCTGTCCGCCAGTCAGCGAGCGTCCTGATCGGGATGCCCGTGTACTCGGCAAGCTCCTGCGGAGTCCAGAGGCGGGGGCGGGCGTCGCTCATACCAATGAGGTAGGCGGCACCACCCGCAGACCTCCAGCGAACCCCGTAGGACGGCCAAGAATCGAGTAAACGGACGGGTTCTCGGACAGTCGCAGCAGCGACCCTAGCCATGCTCACCATTGCACTTCCCTGTGTTTGCAGGGAAGTGTGAGCCTGCGGAACCCCCTCCGGTTCTCAGATCCTCAAGCCGAGCTGTACTTCGGCGTCTGAGCGACACCCGCACGAAGAGCCCGTCGGCACCGCGCCGGCGGGCTCTTCGCCGTCGTGCGGCGCTCCCTCAGACTGCTTTCCCAGCGGAAGCGCCTCGCGGACGATGCCGCGTGCTCCGTAGGATCGTCGCGTCGCTCTCCCCCGCGCACCACCCCGGCCGCGGGCAGGCAACGACAGAGACGAGGATCCATGTTCGCCGTCACCACCAATGACGTCCCCGGTTACCGCATCACGAAGGTGCTCGGCGAGGTGATGGGCTTGACCGTTCGCTCGGCGAACTTCGGCCAGAACTTCACCGCCGGCTTCCGCTCGCTCGCGGGCGGTGAGATGCCCGAATACACGAAGGTCATCTACGAGTCGCGCTTCGAGGTGATGCAGCGGATGTGGGCGGAAGCGCAGCAGCGGGGCGGCAACGCCGTCGTCGCGATGCGTTTCGACTCAGGAGCCATCGGGAGCTTCACAGAGTTCTGCGCCTACGGCACGGCCGTCGTCGTGGAGCCGATCGACCCGCCCCAGGGGTGAGCGCGGCACGGCGGCCGAGCGACGGGAGAGTGTGGTGGTCGACGCGTCGCGCCCGCTAGATTGAGCGCACCCGATAGCGTTACGCACCAACCCGGAGGTGCCCGTGGGCGTGCTCTCCCGCCGCCAGTTCCTCGCCGTCGTCGGCGGTCTCGCGGCCGCCGGTGCGCTGCCGGGCGACCAGTTGGCGCAGGCTCTGGCGACGGCGCCGCCGCGCGCGGCGATCGCCGAGTCTCCGTCGACGCTCGCTCGCACGATCCTGCAGGGCGCGGTGCAGAAGGGGTCCTACCGAGGGCTCGTGGCCGGTCCGGGTGAACCCCATCTGCCGCGCCTCGACGTGCTCCGTCGCGGCGCGACGGCCGGACGCGCGGCATCCCGTCGATCGCTGCTCTACCTCGCGCACCTGTCGGACATGCATGTGATCGACGCACAGTCCCCAGGCCGGATCGAGCCGATGATCGTCCAAGACCATTCGGCGTGGGGCTCGGCGTTTCACCCGCAGGATCCGCTCAGTCCGCACGTGATCGCGGCGATGACGAAGTCGATCTCGGACCTGCGCTACAGCCCGGTGACCGGCGCGCCCATGGATGCCGCCGTCGTCACCGGAGACAGCGCCGACATGCACTCTCATCGCGAGCTGCGTTGGTACATCGACCTCCTCGACGGCCTGAGCGTCGACCCGCGCACGAGCGACACGTTCCAGGGCGTGCAGGCGTGGGCTGAGGCCGTCTGGGCCTACCGTCCCGCTGATCCAACCGGCGGTGCGTTCGGCGCCTACGGGTTCCCCACGCTGCCGACTCTGCTCGACGAGGCCATCGCCCGCCCGGTCGCCTCGGTGGGCCTTCCCGCACCCTGGTACGCCGTGTACGGCAATCATGAGACCTTGTTGCTGGGCACCTTCGATCTGGACACCCAACTGCGTGCCCTGGCAGTGGGCGGTCGCAAGTCCTACACGCTGGAAGCGACCGCCGCGATGGCTTTGGGCGGGTACGCCGCGCGCACCAGCGCCGTCCAACAGACGCTCGACGCGTGGGGGCTCGAGCTCGGGCTGCGTCCGGGTTTCAAGGCCGTGCCCGCCAACCGCGACCGTGCACTCTTCACCCAGCAGGAGTTCATGCAGGAGCATTTCCGCACCGCCGATCGCCCCGGTCCCGTGGGGCACGGGTTCACCGACCACAACCTCAGCACCGGCGAGACGTGGTGGAAAGCGGACCTGTCCGCCAACGTGCGGGTCTTCGGGCTCGACACGTGCAATCAGGTCGCCGGCCCCGACGGTGCGGTCCCGAAGAATCAGTTCGACTGGCTTGAGGCCGAGCTTGCCGCGGCGACGAAGGAGCGCCGCCTGGCCATCGTGCTCAGTCACCACAACAGCGACACGCTCGAGAACCGCGCTCAGCGTCCCGGTCAGGACGAGGTGCTGCTCGGAGCGGACGAGTTCGTGGCGATGCTCACGCGGTTCCCCGTCGTCGTAGCATGGCTGAACGGGCACACGCACCTGAACCAGATCCTCGCGCATCCCGCCCCGACCGGTGGCGGCTTCTGGGAGATCACCACGGCATCCTGCATCGACTTCCCGCAGCAGCAGCAGACCGTCGAGCTCGTCGACAACCGCGACGGCACGCTCTCGCTCTTCACGACGGTCGTCGACCATGCGGCCGATCCGGTTCCGGGAAGCGGCGGCGACTACCTGGCGCTCGCGTCACGGAGCCGGGAGCTGGCGTCCAACGACTGGGCCGAGACGCCGCTCATGCGACGCGGCTCACCGCTCGACCGCAACACCGAGCTGCTGCTTCCTGCGCCGTTCGATCTCGCCACCATCAGCGACGCGGCGTTGGAGACGCAGCATCTGACCGCTCGTGCCCGCATTCTCGCGCACGAAGGAGCTCTGTCGTGACCTCGCGCCCGTCACGCGCCCTGGTCGTGGTCGCCGCGGCATCCGTGGTCGGCGCCCTGACCGGGTGCTCTCAGGTCGCTGCTCTCGCCCCGGTCGGCGGCAACGCACTCGCCGAGGTGCGCTTCGGAGCGAACGACGTCCTGCAGCAGAAGAACATCGCCGTGCTGACCGCGCCGGTCTGCGCGCTGGCGGAATCCGGACCGGTTGTCACCTGTTCCGGGACCAGCATCGATGGTCGGCAGATCACGGTCACCTCGAGCGTCGCATCCGACGCGCAGCTGGTCGTCGCCGTCGGCGGCGAGACGATCTTCTCCGGCGCGCTGACCGAGGTGCTCGACGAGGCGGCTCGCGGATGAGCATGTTGCGCTCCCGGGCACGTCGCGGCGTCCTGGCTGCACTCGTGGTCACGTCGCATGGCGGCTTGCAGGCCGCGTTCGTCGCCGTGGCGCCCCGGCTGCCGCTGGATGCCGGAGCGATCGCCCTCGCCGCCGCATCCGCACTCGTGATGCTCGTGGCCGCCGCTGCCCTGTGGACACTTGCCCTGCGCGCGGTGGCCCGTGGCACGCTCCTGACGCTTTTCATCGTGGGGCTCGTCGTCGGAGCATCCGCCGTCGTGGCACCCGTCGCGCTCCCGGTCGTCGTCGCGCTCGCGAGCCCGCTCATCGCGGTGGGCTCGCCATCCACGGCAGCAGCGATCGCGCGTCGGCATCCGTGGCGCACGCTGGCCTGGCTGATCGTGACGGATGTCGCGGTCGTGCTGGCGATGACCGTCGCGATGCTGCTCGGGCTGCTCTCCCCCGGTGCGCCCGGGGCTGCGCTGGCCTGGGTGCTGATCGGTGTCGGCGCCGTCGGTCTGATCGGCGCCTGGGTGCGATGGGCAGGTGCGAGGACCTCGCCGGGGCCGGCTCAGCCGTAGAACAGCTTCTCGAAGTCGCGGCGCGCCCGTCGCGCCGTGCGCAGCCACTCCTCCTCCACCAGAGTCGCCGAGCGTGCCGGATACTCCAGAAGCCGCCCGATGCCGTCCAGCTTGCCCCGGTCGGTCGGCAGCACATCGCTGGTCTGCCCCGACAGCAGCGTATTCGCCGATCTCAGCCGACTGGCCAGGCGCCACGCGTCGTGCAGGCGCTGCGCAGCGGCATCCGGTACCAGCCCGGCCACCCGCGCCGCCTCGAGGGCCTCGAGAGTGGACGTCGTCCGGAGGGGCAGGACATCGTGCGCGTGTTCGTGCTGCAACACCTGCACGAGCCATTCGACGTCGCTCAGGCCGCCGGGCCCGAGCTTGAGGTGACGTGCGCGATCGACGCCCTGTGGGAGGCGCTCGTTCTCGACACGGGCCTTGATGCGCTTGATCTCCCGCAGATCCTGCACCGCAGGCCGCGCGGGGTAGCGCACCTCGTCGGCGAGGGCCATGAAACGGTTGATGAGTTTCACGCTGCCAGCGACGCCGCGGGCCCGCAGCAGCGCCTGCGCTTCCCAGGACAGCGACCAGCGGCGGTAGTACTCGGTATACGAGTCGAGCGAACGCACCAGCGGCCCGTTGCGCCCCTCGGGCCGCAGATCGGCGTCGAGATCGAACGGAACGCGGTGGTCTTCGGAGTACGAGCGCAGGCCGCTGACGAGTTTGATCGCCAGATCGTGGGCGCGCTGCGGATCGATCCCGTTGGCTTCGTAGACGTACAGGACATCGGCATCCGATCCGAAGCCGAGCTCGGCGCCGCCGAAGCGCCCCATCGCGATGACGGAGAAATCAAGGGAGGCGTCCTGCGGAGCGACGATCTCGCGCCGGACGGCACGGAGAGTGGCCTGAATGGTCACCTCGCTGACCGTCGTGAGACCCTGTGCCAGCTCGTCGATGGTGAGGGTGCCGAGGATGGCGCCGAAGGCGAGGCGCAGCAGTTCGCGCCGACGCAGCGCGCGCACCGCTCGCATGGCGTCGCCGACCGTCTCGTGGCGTGTCTGGATCGCCCGCGCCTCCTCCTGCAGCGCGTGCCCGCCGCGCGGACGCAACTGCTCGTCTGAGTCGAGCCAGGCCACCGACTCAGGGATCCACTCCATCAGCTCGCCGATGTACCGCGAACCCGACAGCACGCGCGTGAGACGCTCGGCCGCCCCGGAGGAGTCCCGCAGCATGCGCAGGAACCAGGGTGTGTCGCCCAGGCGCTCGCTGATGCGTCGGAAGGCCAGCAGACCGTAGTCGGGGTCGACGCCGTCGGCGAACCAACGGATCATCACCGGCATGAGGTGACGCTGGATCGTCGCCTTCCGGCTCAGCCCGCCGGTGAGAGCGCCGATGTGCCGGAGGGCCCCCGCCGGATCGTGGAATCCGATCGCCGCCAGCCGGTCGTGCGCCTGATCCGGCGACAGCTGATGCTCGTCGGAACTGAGCGCCGCCACCGCAGACAGCAGCGGACGGTAGAACAGACGCACGTGGATCTCGCGGACCTCGCGCTTGATCCCTTCCCACAGCGCCCACACGGCGGGCCCGGTCTCGGCCAGCCCGGAGGAGCGGGCCAGCACACGTAGGCCCTCGGGGTGCTGCGGCATCAGGTGGGTTCGTCGAAGATCCTTCAGCTGCATGCGATGTTCGAGTACGCGCAGCATGCGGTAGTCGCGGGAGAAGGTCGCGGCATCCTCACGGCCGATGTAACCGGCGCCCGCGAGGGCCTCCAGCGCGTCGAGCGTGCCACGCTGACGAATGCTGTCGTCGGTCAGTCCGTGTACGAGCTGCAGCAGCTGCACCGTGAACTCGATGTCGCGGATGCCGCCGGGTCCGAGCTTGAGTTGATAGGCGACGTCGGCGGGAGGGATGTGCTCGGTGACGCGTTCACGCATGCGCTGCACGCTGTCGACGAAGTTCTCCCGGGCAGCGCTCGTCCAGATCTTCGGCTGGACGGCGGCGACGTATGCGTCGCCGAGCATGCGATCACCCGCGAGTGGACGGGCCTTCAAAAGGGCTTGGAACTCCCAGCTCTTGGCCCACCTGTCGTAGTACGACAGGTGCGAGTCGAGCGTGCGGACGAGGGCGCCCTGTTTGCCCTCGGGCCGCAGATTCGCATCCACCTCCCACAGCGGGGGCTCGATCTCCATTCCCGAGATGCCACGCATCGTCTGGACGGCGAGTCGCGTGGCGATGTCGATGACGCGGCTCTCCCCCACCTGCTCGACGAGCTCATCCGAGCCGCCGCCGACGAAGATCACGTCGACATCACTGACGTAGTTGAGCTCTCGAGCGCCGGTCTTGCCCATCCCGATGATCGCCAGCCGTGTGGCGGAGACCTGCTCCCGGGGGAACAACCCGGAGCCCGGCGCACCGCCGGCGACGCGGGTGCGCGCCACGCAGAGAGCTGCCTCCAGAGCCGCCCCGGCCGCGTCCGCAAGGCTTGCGGCCACCGACGCCAGGACGTCGACCCCATCCTCGGCGCCGAGATCATACGTCGCGATGCGTGCGAGCATGCGGCGGTAGCGCACGCGCAGCGCCACCCACGCGCTCTCATCGCCCGTGGCGGCGAAGCCATCGGCATCCGCTCTCACAGCGTTCGTGAGCTCTGCGCGAAGTTCGTCGGCCGTCGGCAGCGGCGCACCCGCACCCGTGAGATGAGCCAGCTCGTCGGGATGGCGCAGGTAGAAGTCCGCGAAGCCGCTCGAGGCGCCGAGCAGCCGCCAGACGCTCGAGGAGACGCGACGCAGGGCGCCTCCGACGGCCGGTGCGTCACGTCGTGCGATGCGCGCCAGCGCCGACAGAGCGGCGTCGGGGTCGCCCGCTTCCGCAGCCCCGCGCAGAATCTCCTGCCGGTCCATCGCGAGCGCATCGACCAGCTCGGTCAGCAGTGCGTCGGCGTCGCCGAGCTCACCGAACCCGTCGCGCGCCAGCTGTGTGAGAACCGACGTGCGCTCGTTCGAGGACACGGCTCAGAGCATCTCCAGGTTGCTCTTCAGCTCGAACGGCGTCACCTGCGCGCGGTACTCCTGCCATTCGCGGCGCTTGTTGAGCAGCACGTAGTTGAACACCTGCTCGCCGAGGGTCTCTGCGACCAGCTCCGACTCCTCCATGTACTCGAGGGCGTGGTCCAGGCTCGCGGGCAGTTGCGCGTAGCCGAGCGCGCGGCGCTCGGAATCCGTCAGCGACCACACGTTGTCCTCGGCCTCGGGAGGAAGCTCGTATCCCTCCTCGATGCCCTTGAGGCCGGCGGCCAGCATGAGAGCGAAGGCAAGGTAGGGGTTGGCCGCAGAGTCCAGCGCCCGGTACTCGACGCGCGTGGATTGTCCCTTGTTCGGCTTGTACATGGGGACGCGCACGAGGGCGGAGCGGTTGTTGTGGCCCCAGCAGATGAAGCTCGGGGCTTCGTCACCGCCCCAGAGGCGCTTGTACGAGTTCACGAACTGGTTCGTGACGGCGGCGATCTCGTTCGCGTGGGTCAGCAGACCGGCGATGAACTGTCGGCCCGTCTTGGAGAGCTGGTACTGCGCGCCCTCCTCGTAGAAGGCGTTCTGGTCGCCCTCGAACAGCGACATGTGGGTGTGCATGCCGCTGCCGGGCTTGCCGGAGAGGGGCTTCGGCATGAACGTCGCGTAGACGCCCTGCTCGATCGCGACCTCTTTGACGACCGTCCGGAAGGTCATGATGTTGTCGGCGGTGGCGAGGGCGTCCGCGTAGCGCAGATCGATCTCGTTCTGACCGGGGCCGCCCTCGTGGTGGCTGTACTCGACGGAGATGCCGAGGTCTTCGAGCATCCGCACGCTGCGGCGGCGGAAGTCGTGCGCCGTGCCTCCGGGCACGTTGTCGAAGTATCCGGCCGAGTCGACCGGCTCGGGACCCTCGGCGCCGAACGACGACGACTTGAGCAGGTAGAACTCGATCTCGGGATGCGTGTAGAACGTGAACCCGGCATCCGCCGCCTTCGCGAGCGTGCGCTTGAGCACGTGACGGGGATCGGCGACCGCCGGCTGCCCGTCGGGGGTCGTGATGTCGCAGAACATGCGACCCGTGGGGTCGATCTCCCCGCGCCACGGAAGAGTCTGGAACGTCGTCGGGTCGGGGTGCGCCAGAAGGTCCGACTCGTAGGAGCGCGTGAGTCCTTCGATCGCCGAGCCGTCGAAGCCGAGTCCCTCGGTGAACGCCCCTTCGACTTCGGCCGGAGCGATCGCGACCGACTTCAGGGTGCCGATCACATCGGTGAACCAGAGGCGGACGAACTTCACGCCCCGCTCTTCGATCGTGCGCAGTACGAAGTCCCGCTGCTTGTCCATCGCGTCCTCTCAGATGCCGCTTCTCAGATGCCGCTTCGAAGGGAAGCCGGGCCCACGCCCAGACTATCGGTCCCGGCTCGTGTCCGACGTGTCGCCGGGCGCGCGTCAGTCGTTCTCGCGCTCGTCGTCCTCGGCCCATTCGCGAGAGCGCTGGGCGAGCAGCTGCGGAGCGTTGGCCGCCTCCTCGGCGGTGTCGAACGGGCCGGCGCGGTCGATCGCCGGCGACTCGAAGCCGCGCTCCACGGCGCCGGTGGAGAAGTTGTACCAGTACTTGTCTTCGCCTGACGTCATGGCGCGTCCTTCCTGTCGGGGCGTACGCCCACCGGTCCCGATCTGCGGGCTCTGGCTCGATCCTAACGAGCGGCACCGACGACCTGGATAGGCTGGACGCCATGACGACGAAGGCGACCCGCGCGGTCGGTGTGGACATCGGCGGAACCGGCATCAAGGGTGCCCTCGTGGATCTGGAGGGGGGAAACCTGCTCAGCGACCGCGTCAAGGTTCCGACACCGGCCGGCGCAGAGCCAGACGACGTGCTGGGCGCGGTGAAGACCGTGCTCGAGACGCTCGGCGTCAGCGATGCCGACATTCCCCTGGGCGTCGCCTTCCCGGCGATCGTCAAGAACGGCAAGACCCTGTCCGCGGCGAACGTCGCCGAGACCTGGGTCGGGTTCGAAGCCGAGAAGTTCTTCGAGGACGGACTGGGGCGCGAGATCCACTTCGCCAACGATGCTGACGTCGCCGGTGTCGCCGAGGCGCGCTACGGTGCCGCGCGCGATGTTCCCGGGCTGGTGCTCCTGACGACGCTCGGCACGGGCATCGGTACCGCGATGCTCTACAACGGCGTTCTCATCCCGAACGCGGAGCTCGGTCACCTGCAGCGCGCCAACCACGGCAAGGATGCCGAGGCGTGGGCCGCCTACTCGGCGATGGAGCGCGACGAGCTCACCTGGAAGAAGTGGGCGAAGCGCCTGCAGTGGTACTACAGCTACCTCGAGTTCCTGCTCAGCCCCGACCTCTTCATCGTCGGCGGCGGCGTCTCCAAGCACGCCGACGAATTTCTGCCGATGCTGACGCTGACGACACCGATCGTGCCCGCCACGCATCGCAACAACGCCGGGATCATCGGCGCGGCTGCGCTGGCCGTCTGACCGACGGGGGCGAATGGGCCGGCCTGTACGCCGGGTTCTGTCCGGGAGCTGATGCTCCGTGGACGGTCATCTCTCTCGGCGACACGTTGCCGTGCCGCTCCAGCGGCCTACCCGGGGACTCGGCGAGCCGCGTCGGCATCCCCTGTCTGGCCTTGCTCCGGGCGAGGTTTACCGTGCGGATCGTGTCACCACGATCCCGGTGGTCTCTTACACCACCCTTTCACCCTTACCTCGGTGCTCCGACCAGCGGAGTCCGGGGCGGTCTGCTCTCTGTGGCACTGTCTCGCGGATTGCTCCGGGTGGGTGTTACCCACCGCCCTGCCCTGTGGAGCCCGGACGTTCCTCGGTGCGGGATGACCCCGCCACGTGACCGTCCAGCCGACCCATTCGCGCTCTCGATCCTACTGGTCGGCAACGGTCGATCGTGATACGGTGTCGCCACGAGACCCGGCTGGGGGGTTTGGGCTCGCATCGCCTGGGGGAGGCAATCATCATGCGTAAGTACGCACTGTCCGCTGTTCTTGCTGTCCTGATGCTGTCGGGGGGTGCGACGGCCGCGGCCGCTGCAGACACCGACGGGTACGGACCCGATACGCCGCCGTCGCCGTCGCTGAGCGGGACCATGGTCGCGCCGTCGTGCGAATCCGATGTTCCGTGGATCAACTATTCGGTCGTCATGAACGACCCGGGCGGACTCGCGACGAGCAACACGGCCCGTATCGTGCTGAGCGACGGCAACCAGTCCACGACCATCCCGCTCGGCGAGTTGGTGAACGGGCGGCTATCGGGGCGCGTGCTCTGGCCCGGCGCGTCCGTCGACGCGAACGGCGTCGGCGACGGATGGCCCGGATGGGCATTCGAGAACGGCCAGTGGGTCGCGTCATCGGGCAACTTCGCCTGGACGCGGGGTGACATCTCCGCCGTGGTCGAGGTCAACCCGTCGCTGCGCGTCGCTCTGTCGTACCCGCCGTCGACGTCGGCGTGCCTGACCGACCCGGCCGGTGTGGGAACTTCGGGAGCCGTCGCGGCGGCGGGCATGTCACTTCCGGCGACGGGAGGCGACGTCGCCGCGGTGCTCCCGCTGCTCGGCGGAGCGGTCGTCCTGGTCGTCGGTGGCGGCGTGCTGCTATACGTGCGCCGCACCCATCGCGCCGGTGACTGACGGCGCCACCGGCTCAGCGGAACATCGCGAGAGCGTCCGTCGGCGTCCCCGTCGGCGGCGCGTCGCGGTCGTCCTCGTGGTCTTCGTGGGCGTCGTGGTGCTCGGGGGCGCGTGGCTCGGCATCCGCGGGTGGATGGCGAAGGGTGAGCTCGACGACGTCGCGGCGCTTCAGCCGCGACTGAGCTCAGCGATCGCCGCGGGCGACGCCGGCGCGCTCACCGCCGTCGTGACCGACGCCGAACAGCACGCGCGTCACGCCGCGGAGTTGACGACCGATCCCGTGTGGCGAGCCACCGAGGCCGTCCCCGTCGTCGGCGCCAACACCGCCGCGGTGCGGATCGTCGCGGAGAGCATCCGCGATATGGCCGCCGCTGCCCAACCGGTGCTGCGCGCGGCGGCGCAGCCGCACAACGGTCAGGGCTGGCTCGACCTGTCGGCGGTGTCGGCGGCCGCGCAGCCGCTCGACGAGTTCGCTGCGGTCTTCTCGCGTGTCGACGAATCACTGACTGGCATGTCGACCGACGATCTGGTCGAGCCCGTGGAGACGGCGATCGCGCGGATCCGCGCGGCGGTCGCCGCGGCAGCGCCGACGGTGGCGGAGGCAGCCTCTGTGGCGCAGATCATGCCGGCGATGCTGGGAGCGCACGGTGCTCGAACGATCCTGGTGATGGTGCAGAACTCTGCCGAAGTGCGAACCGGTGGAGGCATCACGGGCTCCTTCATCCTGCTGCGCGCCGACGGCGATCGGCTCGAGGTGCTCGACCAGGTCGACTCGAGTGTCTTCCCGCATCGGGAGACGCCGATCACCGAGTTGCCCGCCGATCTCGTCACTCTCTACGGTCAGGCTCCGGGGCGATTCGTCATGAATGCGACCATGACCGCCGACTTCTCCCTGAGCGCCCGACTGGCGTCGATCTGGTGGCAGTCGATCGGCCGTCCGGCTCCGGATGCCGTGATCGCCATCGACCCTGTGGTGCTCACCGCGATGCTCACGATCACGGGGCCGATCACCCTCGCCGACGGTACGGTCGTCGATCCGGCCGATGTGGTCGGTGACGTGCTCGTCGCGCCGTATCTCGACAAGACCCCCGCGGAGCAGACGACGGTCCAGCGCGACCTTTTCGACCGCCTCTTCGCCCGGCTCACGTCGTCCCCCATCGACCCCTTCCGCTGGGTGCGAGCATTCGCGAAGCCGATCGCCGACGGACGCATCTCGATCTTCAGCACACACAGCGACGAACAGCTCGCCGTGGCCAACGGAGCGTTCTCGGGAACGCTGGGGAGATTCCGGGACGCGGGGCCGGATGCCGTGGGCGTCTACTTCAACGATGCGACGACCGGAAAGATGGACACTTTCCTCCACGTCGATCTCGCGCCGTCCGTGCGGGACTGCCGGGCGGATGGCGCCGCCGACGTGACGGTGGCCGTGACCCTCACGAGCG
This sequence comes from Microbacterium sp. MRS-1, assembly GCF_000585455.1. Taxonomy (NCBI): domain Bacteria; kingdom Bacillati; phylum Actinomycetota; class Actinomycetes; order Micrococcales; family Microbacteriaceae; genus Microbacterium; species Microbacterium sp. MRS-1. The sequence continues at coordinate 45,881 of NZ_JAUF01000008.1, read as the reverse complement.
CGGCGCCGGCCGATGCGCGCACCTTCGCAGAGTCGATGACCGGCGCCGCCAACCCTGCCGCTCCCGGAGACATCACGACCGACGTGACGGTGATGGTCCCCCGCGAGTGGTTCGTCGCCGGTGTCACGCTCGACGGTGCGCACGTCGCCGCGACCGCCGCGGACGGGAGTGACGCCGCCGCCTCGCTGGCACGGGTGACATTGAGTCCCGGTGAGCGGAAGACGCTCACGTTCGCGTTCGTGGCGAAGAACGGGGCGCAGCTGCGGCCCGCGCTCATTCACACCCCGATGATGAACGAGGTCGGTGTCGCCGAGGTAGCGCGCACGGGGTGCGGTTGAGCGCTTCCGGCGAGGAGAACACCGCGGCGGTGTCAGCTCTTGGCCGCATCCTGCGCGACACGAAGATCGAGGGGGAAGTCGATCGGGAACCCGCCGAACAGCAGCCGCGCCGCGCCGTCGGCGGCCTGACGCACGGCGTCTGCAACGGCGTCGGCGTAGACGACAGGCGTGTGGACGATGATCTCGTCGTGCAGGAAGAACGCCAGGTGCGGGCGCCTCTCGAACACGGCGGCAGAGTTCCGCGCCGCATCGTTCGCGTCGACCGACGGGAGCGCCGCCAGCCGACCACGGAGGTCGGCGAGCCACGCGAGCGCCCACTCGGCTGCGGTGCCCTGCACGACGAAGTTGCGGGTGAAACGCCCGCGATCGCGCGCGGCGCGACGTGCTCGGGTGCGATCTGTCTCGGCTGCCTCCGGCAGAGCTGCGGCGGCCTGGATGTCGCGCCAGTGCGCCGATGCCCGGGGGCTGGTCCGTCCGAGCCAGGTCGATACCACACCGCCCTGCTCCCCCGTCGCCGCCGCGGCATCCACGAGGCCCATGGCGCGGGGGTAGGCGCGCCGCAGGGCAGGCACCAGCCGTCCGCTGTCGCCCGTCGTCGCGCCATACATCGCCCCCAGCACGGCGATCTTCGCCTCCTGACGCGTGTGGACGACACCGCTGTTGACGATGCCCTCGTACAGGTCCTGTCCGCGCGCCGCGGCGGCCAGTGCTTCGTCCGAGGACATCGCCGCGAGAACCCGGGGCTCGAGCTGCGCCACGTCCGCGACGACGAGTGTCCACCCGGGGTCCGCGCGTACGGCGGGACGCAGTTGGCGCGGAATCTGCAGCGCTCCTCCCCCGGACGATGCCCACCTCCCGGTGACCACGCCGCCGGGGACGTACACGGGACGGAACCGACCGTCCGGGGCCCACTCGTCGAGCCACCCCCAGCCGTTCGCGCTCATCAGCCGCGTCAGCTTCTTGTAGACGAGCAGCGGCGCGATCGCGGGATGGTCGTACTCCGCGAGCTCCCACCGGCTCGTCGAGTCTGCGCTGATGCCGACACGATGAAGGCTGCGCAGCAGCTTGGGCTGCGAGTCGAGGTTGGCGGTCGGGTCTTGGAGCGCGGCACGGACTCGCGCCGCGGCCTCACGCACGCGTTCGGGCTGCTCTCCCGGCGGCGGTCGCGTACCGAGCGTCTCCTCGAGGATGCGCTCGTGCGTCCGACGATCCCACGGCAGTCCGGCGCTGTGCATCTCGACTGCCAAGAGTGCGCCGGCGGATTCCGCAGCCACGAGCAGGCGCAATCGTGCGGCGTTAGATGAGCCGCGTATCGCCAGCTGCTGCCGGCGGAATTCGGCGAGCACCTCCTCCGGATCATCCGGGACGCCGGTGGGTGATGTTCCCTCGACGTCGAACAGGGTCGGTGCTGTCACCGGCTGCACCTCTTCCGTGCCGGCGACATCCCACTGCGTCGCCGCCCGGAGTGCATTGGCGTCGGCGACGAGCGCGCTGCGGCGGAGGATCGCGTGGGCCAGGCGAAGATCGTGACAGCGCGCGACCAGCGACGGTGTCGCCAGGATGCCGGGATACCAACGGTTCGTCTCCGACCACACCCACCGGGTGCCTGCGTCATCGGCGTCCCACCAGCCTTCGCGCGGGCGGCGTTGCACGTGTGTGACGTCGAGGTCGGCGTCGATCGTCGTGATGACGACGTCCTCTCCCTCGCGCGCCACGAGACGCCAGCGCGGCGCGATCGCAGCCGTGCTGCTGATCGTCACAACCCCGATTCGTCGGTGCGCACCAGGATCGCACCGCACTCCGGGCAGGTCACGATGTCATCGTCGGATGCCTGTCGTATCGTCTGCAGGTCAGTTCCGGAGAGGACCATGCGGCACGCCTCGCAGGTCTTTCGATGCAGCAGACCGGCCCCGACGCCGCGGGCGGCGAGACGGTCGTACATCGCCAGCAGGTCGGCGGGCACGCGCGCGGCGACCGCCGCGCGGTCACGCGACGCCGCCTCCCCTCGGGCGGTGGCCGCCGCGACGGCTTCCTTGGCCTCTGCGCTGAGGCGAGTGCCTTCCTCGTTCACCGCGGCGATCGTCGATTCCTGTGCGGACACGGCGCTCTGGGCGGTCTCGAGTCGCTCCATCAGTTCGAGTTGAGCGTCCTCGAGGTCGCTCTTGCGCTTGGCGAGCGAGACCAGTTCGTGCTCGAGTCCCTGGGCCTCCTTCGCGTTCGCCGACGACGCGAGTCGTTCGGTGTCGCGGGCCGCTCGCGCATCGACCACGGCGACGTCCGACTCCACGCGGGCGAGTTCGGCGGTGATGTCGTCACGTCGTCCCAAGAGTGTCGTCAGTTCCGCCGACAGGCTCTGACGGCGAGCGAGCAGCTCCTGAACGCGGCCCGCCTGCTCGGGAGTGCGACGGGCGTGCTCGGCGGCGCGGATCGCACCGTCGAGGCTCGCGAGTTCGAGCAGGAGCTGCTGGTCTGCGGGTCGGGATTTCACGGTCCCAACCTACCGCGACACGTGGACAGTCCGTCCCGTGCGCGCTCGCGCCGCACTAGCATGACCACACCGACGGCGGCGCTGCGAGGGCGTCGTTCGTTTTCGCAGAGGAGACATCATGAGCCTGATGCGCACGAAGTCGATCGAGCGCTCCATCGCCGACACCGAGGAGCCCGAGTTCCGGCTTCGCAAATCGCTGTCGGCTCTCGATCTCACCGTCTTCGGCGTCGGCGTCGTGATCGGCGCCGGCATCTTCACGCTCACCGGTCGCGCCGCCCATGAGGTGGCCGGCCCCGCCGTCGTCGTCAGCTTCGTCATCGCGGCGATCGCATGCGCCCTGGCGGCGATGTGCTACGCCGAGTTCGCCTCCACGGTGCCGGTCTCGGGCTCCGCGTACACCTTCTCCTACGCGTCGCTCGGCGAGCTGTTCGCCTGGATCATCGGCTGGGATCTCATCCTGGAGATGTTCCTCGGTGCGAGTGTCGTGGCTCAGGGCTGGAGCGCCTACCTCGGCGTTCTCCTCGGGCAGCTCGGCATCCCACTCCCCGCGGCGATCGGCTACGGCGGCACCGTCGACGTGATGGCGATCGTCCTGGTCATCGTGCTGGGCGCCCTCATGACGCTCGGCATCCGTGAGTCGATGCGCGTCAACCTCGTGCTGGTCGGGGTGAAGCTCTTCATCGTCCTGTTCGTGATCGTCGCGGGCATCATGTTCATCAACCCCGCGAACTATGCGCCGTTCGTCCCGGATGCCGCGCCCCGCGAAGCGGCGACGGGTCTCATGCAGCCGCTGCTGCAGTTCATCTCGGGCTCGGCGCCCATGGCCTTCGGTGTCGGTGGCATCTTCGCCGGCGCAGCTCTCGTCTTCTTCGCGTACATCGGGTTCGACGTGGTCGCCACCACGGCGGAGGAGACGAAGAACCCGCAGCGTGACCTCCCCATCGGCATCATCGCCTCGCTCGCGATCTGCACACTGCTGTACTGCGCGGTGGCGTTGGTGGTCACGGGCATGGTCCGCTTCGACGAGCTCGACCCGGCAGCCGCCCTCGCGAACGCCTTCGCCTTCCACGGGCAGACGTGGATGGCGACGGTGATCTCGGCTGGAGCGGTGGCCGGTCTGACGACCGTCGTGCTCACGCTGCTCATCGGCGCGACCCGCATCATCTTCGCGATGTCGCGCGACGGCCTGCTGCCCCAGCGCCTCGCGAAGGTGCACCCGACCCGCCGAACGCCCTGGCTCATTTCGATCATCGTCACCGTCATCGTCGCACTCGTGGCCGGGCTGACCCCCGTCGGCGTGCTGGAGGAGATGGTCAACATCGGCACGCTCTCGGCGTTCGTGCTCGTCTCGGTCGGAGTGGTCGTGCTCCGCCGCACCCGGCCCGACCTCACGCGCGGCTTCCGCGTCCCGTGGAGCCCGGTGCTGCCGGTCCTGGCGGCGCTCATCTGCGTGTACCTGATGCTCAACCTGACCGTGGAGACGTGGCTGCGATTCCTCGTCTGGCTGGTCATCGGCTTCGTCGTCTACTTCGCGTACTCACGTCGCCACTCGCGGCTCGGCAAGGATGGTGATCTGTACCTCAATCCCGCGGAGCCGAAGGTGGTCGGCCGCGACGGGTGAGCGCCACGACCTCGTAGACTGTCGAGGTCAGGGCCTTTAGCTCAGCTGGTAGAGCGCCACGTTTACACCGTGGATGTCGTCGGTTCGATCCCGGCAGGGCCCACTCGCCGCGGTCACGATCCACCCCATCGAGATGTGACTAGGCTGATCCAGGATGCGTTGTCGACGCTGCACAAAGCCACGCGTATCAGAAGCCCCGTCCCTGGCATGATCTGCCAGACGAAGAAAGGTGTCTCGTGACGGTCAACGATCAGGATCCGTACTCCCAGGGCCCGCAGGACAGCGACCCCGAAGAGACGCACGAGTGGCAGGAATCGCTCCAGCAGCTCGTCGACAGCAAGGGCGCCGGGCGTGGCCGCGAAATCATGCTCAGCCTGCTCAACAAGTCGCACGAGTTGCAGCTGAACGTTCCCCAGGTGCCCACGACCGACTACATCAACACGATCGCTCCGGAGAACGAGCCCGAGTTCCCCGGTGACGAGGAGCTCGAGCGCCGGTATCGCCGGTGGATCCGCTGGAACGCCGCACTCACGGTGCACCGCGCACAGCGTCCGGGTATCGGCGTCGGCGGTCACATCTCGACCTACGCGTCGTCCGCGTCGCTGTACGAAGTCGGCTTCAACCACTTCTTCCGGGGACTGGACGATCCCCACGGCGGTGACCAGATCTTCATCCAGGGTCACGCCTCCCCCGGCATCTACGCCCGTTCGTTCCTCGAAGGACGACTGTCGGCCGATCAGCTCGACGGCTTCCGTCAGGAGAAGTCGAAGGCGCCCGACGGCATCCCCTCCTACCCGCACCCTCGCCTCATGCCGGAGTACTGGCAGTTCCCGACCGTGTCGATGGGTCTCGGCCCGATCAACGCGATCTATCAGGCGATGACCAACAAGTACCTGACCAACCGCGGCATCAAGGACCTGTCGGGCTCGCGCGTCTGGGCCTTCCTCGGCGACGGTGAGATGGACGAGGTCGAGAGCCGCGGACAGCTCCAGGTCGCGGCCAACGAGGGCCTGGACAACCTCACGTTCGTCGTGAACTGCAACCTGCAGCGTCTCGACGGCCCGGTGCGCGGAAACGGCAAGATCATCCAGGAGCTCGAGGCGTTCTTCCGCGGCGCGGGCTGGAACGTCATCAAGGTCGTCTGGGGCCGCGGGTGGGACGAGCTGTTGCAGGTGGACACCGATGGCGCGCTCGTTCGCCTCATGAACACCACCCCCGACGGTGACTTCCAGACCTACCGCGCCGAGGACGGCAAGTTCATCCGCGACCACTTCTTCGGTCGTGATGAGCGCACCGCGGCGATGGTCACCGACTGGTCCGACGAGGACATCTGGGGAAAGCTCCGCCGTGGCGGACTCGATTACCAGAAGCTCTATGCGGCCTACAAGGCGGCGACGGAGCACAAGGGCCAGCCGACGGTCATCCTCGCCAAGACCATCAAGGGCTACGGCCTCGGTCATCACTTCGAGGGGCGCAATGCGACGCACCAGATGAAGAAGATGACGCTCGACGACCTCAAGCACTTCCGTGACTCGATGCGCATCCCCGTCTCCGACGCCCAGCTCGAGGAGAACCCGTACGCCCCTCCCTACTTCCACCCCGGTATGGAAGACGAGACCATCCAGTACATGGTCGAGAAGCGGCGCGCGCTCGGCGGGTTCCTGCCCGAGCGTCGCACCCACCACGTTCCGATCAGCCTCCCGGACGACAGCGCGTACGCACTGCCGAAGAAGGGATCCGGAACGCAGGAGGTCGCCACGACCATGGCGTTCGTGCGTCTGCTGAAGGACCTGCTGCGATCGAAGGACTTCGGCAACCGCATCGTGCCGATCATCCCCGACGAGGCGCGCACGTTCGGTTTGGACGCCTTCTTCCCGACCGCCAAGATCTACAACCCGAACGGTCAGAACTACACGTCGGTCGACCGGGAGCTGCTGCTCGCCTACAAGGAGAGCCCGCAGGGCCAGATCATGCACGTCGGCATCAACGAGGCCGGAGCGGTGGCGGCGTTCACCGGCACGGGCACCTCGTATGCCACGCACGGCGAGCCGTTGATCCCGGTCTACATCTTCTACTCGATGTTCGGCTTCCAGCGCACCGGCGACGCCCAGTGGGCCGCCGCCGACCAGATGGCGCGCGGATTCATCATGGGTGCCACCGCCGGCCGCACGACGCTGACCGGTGAGGGTCTTCAGCACGCCGACGGCCACTCCCACCTGCTCGCGTCGACGAACCCGGCAACGGTGTCGTACGACCCCGCGTACGGGTACGAGATCGCCCACATCGTCCGCTCCGGCCTGGATCGGATGTACGGCGGCAACCACCCCGACCCGAACGTCATGTACTACATCACCCTCTACAACGAGCCGCTGGTGCAGCCGGCCGAGCCCGAGAGCGTCGACGTCGAGGGGATCGTCCGCGGCATCCACCGCATCTCGGAGGCCTCCGGCGACGGACACCGCGTGCAGCTGCTCGCGTCCGGCGTGGGCGTGCCGTGGGTGCTCGAGGCGCAGCAGCTGCTGCGCGAGGACTGGGGAGTGGCTGCCGATGTGTGGTCGGTCACGAGCTGGACGGAGCTGCGCCGCGACGGACTCGCCGCCGACGAGCACAACTTCCTGAACCCGCTCGCCGAGCCGCGCACGGCGTACCTCACGGAGAAGCTTCGCGACACGGCGGGTCCCGTCCTCGGGGTCAGCGACTACATGCACGCGGTGCAGGACCAGATTCGCGAGTGGGTTCCCCGCCGCTACGTCACCCTCGGTGCGGACGGCTTCGGCTTCTCCGACACCCGGGCCGCCGCGCGTCGGTTCTTCAAGATCGACGGACCGTCCATCGTCGTCCGCGCCCTGCAGGCGCTGGCCGACGAAGGGCTCGTCGACCGGACGCTGTCGGCACAGGCGATCGAGAAGTACCGCCTGCACGATGTGACGGCCGGAACGAGCGGGAACGCCGGCGGCGAAAGCTGATCGATTTGATGCCCGCCCGCCCCACCCCTCAGGAGAAGGCGGAGACACTCGCGTGGCTCCGCCGGATCTCCGGAGACCTGGCCACGGCGACCATCAAGCGGCTCGAAGAGTCGCTGCCCTGGTACGCCGACATGCCGCCGGCCCGCCGCTCGGCGGTGGGCCTGGTGGCGCAGGCGGGCATCGCGTCGTTCATCCAGTGGTACGAGGACCCGGGTTCGACGCCCTGGATCGCGGCGGACATCTTCGCCGCCGCTCCGCGTGAGCTGCTGCGCAGCGTCAGCCTCACTCAGACGCTCCAGCTCATCCGCGTGACCGTGGCCGTCACGGAAGAGCGTGTCGCCGGAAAGGCGGAGGACCTCCGCGAGAGCATCCTGCTCTTCTCGCGCGAGGTCGCCTTCGCATCGGCCGACGTGTACGCACGTGCAGCGGAGGCTCGCGGGCTCTGGGATGCGCGCCTGGAAGCTCTGGTCGTCGACTCCATCCTCACCGGCGAAGCGGACGAGGAGCTTCCCAGCCGCATCGCCGCCCTCGGGTGGCATGGTCACGGCGAGGTCGCCGTCCTCGTCGGCACCTCTCCGCCGCAGCTGGACGTCGATCATCTGCGTCGTGTGGCGCGCAAGCTGGGCGTCGATGTCCTGATCGGCGTGCAGGGATCTCGCCTCGTGCTCGTGATCGGACGCGCCGTGCTGCCCGGACGTGAGCCCGTCGCCGAAGAGCTGCCGTTCACCGAGATCGCCCTGCGCCTGGAGCCGGGCTTCGGTCCCGGCCATCTCGTGCTCGGGCCGACCGTGCCCGCATTGGTGGATGCCGGGCTGAGTGCCCGCGCCGCGTTGGCGGGCTTCGCCGTGGCCGGCGCCTGGCGCCACGCCCCCCGTCCGGTCGAAGCCGACGACCTTCTGCCCGAACGCGCCCTTGCCGGCGACGCGATGGCCAAGGCGACGCTCGTCGAGCGCATCTACCGACCTCTGCAGGCGCACTCGGCCGATCTGGTGGCCACCCTGTGGAGTTATCTCGACAACGGTCGCTCCCTCGAGGCGACCGCCCGTGAGCTGTTCGTCCATCCGAACACGGTGCGCTACCGGCTCAAGCGGGTCTCGGATGTCATCGGATGGGATGCGACAGGCCCGCGAGAGGCCCTCATTCTGCAGACGGCTCTCATCATCGGCTCGATCGGCACGGAGGCGACGCGACGGCGCGGTAGCGCCGCGCGACGGTCGGTGCGCGCCGATTGACACCGTCACGCTTGTCGATCTCAGACAAAGCACTTCGCGTTTGTTGTGACGTCGTCGCCAGCGCGGCGGCGAAGAACTTGGAAGGATAGGCACGTGATCATCACCGTCTTCCCCGGGCAGGGGTCGCAGACCCCGGGGTTCCTGACACCCTGGCTCGAGCTCGAGGGCGCCCGCGAGCGGCTCGAGCGCTACGCCGAGGCTGCGCAGGTGGACCTCGTGGCCGCCGGCACCGAGTGGGATGCCGAACGCATCCGTGACACGGCGGTCGCCCAGCCCTTGATCGTGGCGGCGAGCCTGCTTTCCTACGCTGCTCTCCAGGATGCCGCGGGCGCCGCGCCTGCCGGCGTCGCCGGTCATTCGGTCGGCGAGGTCGCTGCCCTGGTCGCCGCCGGCGTCGTCAGTGAGGACGACGGCATGCGTCTGGTCGGGCTGCGTGGTCGGACCATGGCCGATGCGGCCGCGCAGGAGCAGACCGGAATGAGTGCGATCCTCGGCGGCGACCGCGACGGCGTGCTCGCGCTTCTCGACGAGCTGGGGCTCACCCCCGCCAATCACAACGGCGCCGGCCAGATCGTCGCTGCCGGCGCCCTAGACGCCTTGGCAGAGCTCACCGCTCACCCCGTCGCGGGCAGCCGTGTGATTCCGCTGCAGGTGGCCGGCGCGTTCCACACCTCTTACATGGCACCGGCGGTGGCCACGCTGCACACGGCGGCCGCGGAGGTCGCGGCATCCGACCCGGCGCTCGCCCTCTGGACGAACCGTGACGGCGCCCGTGTGGCCTCCGGTCGCGAGGCGCTCGACCTGCTCGTCGCGCAGGTCTCCTCTCCCGTCCGCTGGGATCTGTGCATGGAGTCCTTCGCGGATGCGGGCGTCACCGGCATCATCGAGCTCGCGCCGGCCGGAACGCTCACCGGACTCGCCAAGCGTGCCCTGCGCGGTGTGCCCACCGTGGCCGTGAAGACACCCGACGACCTCGCGGCAGCCGCCGCCCTGCTGACAGGAGGCGACGCGTGACCGACGCGCCCACCCGACCCACTCTCGTCCAGTCGACGGGACCGGCTCACACCCGCATCTACGCGTACGGCGCGGCCCGCGGCGAGAACGCGGTTCCCAACGACGACCTCGTCGGCCCCATCGACTCCAGCGACGAGTGGATCCGCCAGCGCACCGGCATCATCACGCGGGTGCGAGCCGACGCGGCGACCACGGCGATCGATCTGGCCGCCGATGCCGCCGCCGAGGCGATCGCCGGCGCGGGAATCGACCCGTCGCTCGTCGACGCCGTGATCGTCGCCACGATCTCCAACCCGAAGCAGACACCCTCGGTATCGGCGATCGTCGCCGACCGCATCGGCGCCAACCCCGCGGCCGCGTACGACCTCAATGCCGCCTGCGCGGGCTTCGCGTACGGTGTCGCCCAGGCGGACGCTCTCATCCGTGCGGGCGCGGCGCACTATGCCGTCGTCGTGGGCGCTGAGAAGCTCAGCGACGTCGTGGACCCCACCGACCGCTCCATCTCCTTCCTGCTCGGTGACGGTGCCGGCGCCGTCGTCGTCGGCCCCAGCGATTTCCCGGGCATCGGACCCACGGTCTGGGGATCTGACGGGTCGAAGGCGGATGCCGTGGGGATGAACCACACGCTCACGGAGTTCCGCGACGGAAAGGCACCCTGGCCGACGCTGCGCCAGGAGGGGCCGACGGTCTTCCGATGGGCCGTGTGGGAAATGGTCAAGGTCGCGCGTCAAGCTCTCGAGGAAGCCGGTGTGCAGCCGTCGGATCTCGCGGCGTTCGTGCCCCACCAGGCCAACATGCGCATCATCGACGAGTTCGCCAAGCAGCTGAAGCTTCCCGACACCGTCGTGATCGGCCGTGACATCGAGACCACCGGCAACACCTCAGCGGCATCCATCCCCCTCGCCACGCACCGCCTGCTCGCCGAGCACCCGGAGCTGTCGGGCGGCCTCGCACTGCAGATCGGTTTCGGCGCGGGACTGGTCTTCGGCGCACAGGTCGTCGTCCTTCCCTGACGGCCCGAGATACCCGGTCGCGGCGGTCGCCGCACCTAGACTGAACGTCGGCCCCGCAGGGCCCGTGACACCCCGATAAACAAGGAGAATCCCATGGCATTCAGCAACGACGAGGTCCTCGCAGGACTCGCCGAGCTCATCACTGACGAGACCGGCATCTCGGCGGACGAGGTCGCGCTGGAGAAGTCGTTCACGGACGACCTCGACATCGACTCGATCTCGATGATGACGATCGTCGTCAACGCCGAGGAGAAGTTCGGCGTGACCATCCCCGACGAAGAGGTCAAGAACCTCAAGACCGTCGGCGACGCCGTCACCTTCATCACCACCAACCAGGCCTGACCTCAGGCCTCGCCACCTGCACCCCGGTGGGGGCCGTCGTGCCCCCACCGGAGCATCCGAGGAGACCATGAGCATTCCCCGAATCGTCGTCACCGGCATCGGCGCATCCAGTCCCATCGGCGGGACCGCGCCGGAGAGCTGGTCCGCGCTGCTGGGTGGCGCATCCGGCGCCCGCACCCTCGAGTACGACTGGGTCGAGCAGTACAACCTGCCCGTCACGTTCGCGGCCCAGGCTGCGGTGCGTCCCGACACCGTGCTCGAGCGTCCGATCGCCAAGCGCCTCGACCCGTCGTCGCAGTTCGCGCTCGTCGCGGCGATGGAAGCGTGGGCGGATGCCGGGAGTCCGGAGGTCGACCCGGAGCGGCTCGGCGTCGATTTCGCGACCGGCATCGGCGGCCTGTGGACCCTCCTGGACGCGTGGGACACCCTTCGCGAGAAGGGCCCGCGTCGGGTGCTCCCGATGACGGTTCCGATGCTCATGCCCAACGCTGCTGCGGGCAACCTGTCGCTGCACTTCGGTGCGCGCGCCTATGCGCGCACGGTCGCCAGTGCGTGTGCCTCCAGCACGGAGTCGATCGTCAACGCCATCGAGCACCTGCGTGACGGCCTCGCCGACGTGGTGATCGCGGGAGGCACCGAATCGGTGATCCATCCCGTCACCATCGCGTCCTTCTCCTCGATGCAGGCCTTGTCCAAGCGCAATGACTCCCCCGAGACGGCATCGCGTCCGGGCAGCATCGACCGCGACGGGTTCGTCATGGGCGAGGGCGCCGGTGTGCTGATCCTCGAGACCGAGGAGCACGCCAAGGCGCGCGGCGCGAAGATCTACGCGGTCGTCGTCGGCGGCGGTGTCACGGCCGACTCGTACCACATCACGGCGAACGACCCCGAGGGCACCGGTGCCGCGCGTGCGGTGAACCTCGCGCTGGCCATGGCCGATGCGTCCCCGGACGACGTGACCCACATCAACGCCCACGCCACGTCGACGCCGGTCGGAGACCCGAACGAGTACGTCGCGTTGAAGAGCGTGTTCGGAGACCGCATCGACGAGATCCCGGTCTCGGCGACGAAGGCCTCGACCGGTCATCTCCTCGGCGGCACCGGCGCTCTGGAGGCCATCTTCACGATTCTGGCCATCCGCGATCGCGTCGCGCCCCCGACGATCAACATGACCGAGCAGGACCCCGCTGTCCCGTTCCGTCTCTCGGGTGCGCCGACTCCCCTCGGCGACGGTCCGCAGCTCGCGATCAGCAACTCTTTCGGCTTCGGCGGACACAACGCCGTCGCCGCCTTCGCCTCGGTCTGAGCAACGCGCGCGTGAAGACGCCCCCGCATCCGTGAGGATGGCGGGGGCGTCTTTCGTGTCAGACGGGGATGCGCGGTCTCGGTCTCCGGGAAGCCGTCCGAAGCCGGTACTGGCGCCTCGACCCGTCTGAGGTCGAGGTGGTGGGCCTCAGCCCACCTTGTGCAGCCACACGACGGAAGCGTCGTCGCTGGCGTGGCGGAACGGCTCGAGCTCTTCGTCCCACGTGGAGCCCAGCGCGACCTGCAGCTCGCGCTGGAGGTCGTAGGGATCGCCGGCGGCGATCTCCATCGCGTAGCGGATGCGATCCTCTCCGATCACGACGTTTCCTGCCGCGTCGGTCTGGGCATAGTGGATGCCGAGGTCCGGCGTGTGCATCCACCGCCCGCCGTCCGAGCGCGGAGTGGGGTCTTCGCTCACCTCGAACCGCAGATGCTCCCATCCCCGGATCGCGGTCGCAAGGGCGGCGCCGGTGCCGGCGGGGCCCTCCCAATAGAACTCGGCGCGGCGGCTGCCGGCGAGAACGGGCTGGTCTGCCCATTCGAAGCTCACCGCGCGCCCGAGAGCGCGCCCCACTGCCCACTCGAGGTGGGGGCACAGCGCACGTGGCGCGGAGTGGATGTAGATCACTCCGCGCGCCTGTGGGGTCGACGTGGTCGCCATCGCGATTCTCCGTTTCTTCAGGTACGTCTTCCCCTACGACCTGAGTGTCGGATGCGTGGCGCCTATGTGGTTGTGGGCCCATTATGGCCGATAACGACGCGGAATCACAACCGTGTCATTGGTAGGGCGGGTGGGACTTGAACCCACGATCGTCGGGTTATGAGCCCGCTGCCTTGACCAGCTTGGCCACCGCCCCCTGTCCCGGGAAGTCTAGCGGGGGCGCGGGTCGTCCCGATCGCGCACGGGAGGCTCCGGCCACACCTTCGCGACGGCATCCGTCAGGCGCTGAGACCCGGGAGACAGCGCGTCGGTGCTGCCGCGGGTGATCGGAATCTCCTGGCTGTCGCTGATGACCTGAGGGTGGTGACGGGCCAGCTGGAAGACGCCGCTCACGGCCAGCGCGCCTGCGACGACGAAGCCGCCGTACGCCCAGAGGGGGGCACCGTCGGCCTCGCGCAGCACCGCCAGGCCGATGACGATGGCGACGATCGGGTCGATGACGGTCAGGCCGGCGATCACCAGGTCGGGCGGGCCGGACGCGTACGCGGTCTGCACGAAGTAGGCGCCGATCGCGGTGCCGGTCAGCAGTGCGGCGATGCAGACGATCGTGAGCCACTCGAAATCGCCGGTGCGGATGCGGCTGAGCACGACCTTCGCGAGCGTCGCGACGAAGCCGTACATGATGCCGGCGGCGACGATGTAGAACAGGGCGCCGATACGGGTGCGCAGCCACAGCCACAGCGCCGTCAGGACGATGGCGACGCCGGCGAGGATCAGAAGAACGGTGATCAGCTGCCCGTCGCTGATCGGCGTCTCGGTCGCATACAGGGCGGCGATGGTGACGAACACGAAGATGCCGGCGACGCAGAGGCCGATGGCGGTCAGTGAGCGCCGCGTCGGCTTGAGGCCGCTGATTCGGGCGTTGAGCAGCGTCGTGATGACCAACGAGACCGCGCCGAGAGGCTGCACCAGGATGAGGGGGGCGAACGACAGTGCCGTCAGCTGGCACACGATGGCCAGTCCCAGCATCACCGTGCCGGCCACCCATGACGGTCGGCGCAGCAGGTTCCAGATCTGTCCGCCGGTGAGACCGGTGCCGCCGGCGGTGGACGTGAGTCTCTCGACCTTCTGTACGCCGCGGTGCTGATACTGTGCGCCGAAGGACATGAAGACCGCGCCCAGCAGCGCGAGCGGAATGCCGATGAGGATGCCGGGGTCCGCGAAGACGCCGACGAGTTTGTCGGTCACGTCTCCGAGGTCGTTGAGGGCGGCATGCACCCCTCGACACTAACCGCCAGGTGTGCTCGATAGGCTCAGGACGTGGCTGTTCTTCCGATTCGCATCATGGGCGATCCCGTCCTGCACTCCCCCGCCGACCCGGTCTCCGAAATCACCGATGAGATCCGCACACTCGTCGCAGACATGTTCGAGACGATGGATGCCGCCCCCGGCGTCGGTCTCGCGGCCCCCCAGGTAGGGGTGGGCCTGCGCATCTACACGTACAGCTACCAAGACGATGACGGGCAGCCCTGGCGCGGAGTCATCCTCAACCCCGAACTGTGGATGCGTCCGTCGGTGCCCGGGGCACCCGACCCGGACGACGAGTCGGAGGGGTGCCTGTCGTTCCCGGGCGAGCGCTTCGCGTTGCGCCGCTCCGATGAGGTTCTGGTCACCGGCATCGATCTCGACGGTGAGCCGATCCGCATCCAGGTCGATGGCTGGCGCGCGCGCATCATGCAGCACGAGTTCGACCACCTCGACGGCATCCTGTATGTGGACCGCCTGGACGACGGTGACTGGAAGACCGTCCAGAAGATCGCCCGCAAGCGCGGCTGGGGTCGTCCTGGGGCGTCCTGGACGCCGGGAATCGACGATCTCGACGCCTGATCTTCGATCGACGCTGTACGAGCTGTCCAGTCTGAAGCCTCGCGCCGGGCAACGAAAACGGCCCCAGAGTGGAGTCTGGGGCCGTTCGCTCCCCGGCTTGGACTCGAACCAAGAACCTGCCGGTTAACAGCCGGCTGCTCTGCCAATTGAGCTACCGAGGATCAATCACCCGCGAGCGGGCAACCCGTCCATATTAGCAAACGTCGAGGTGTGCTCGTGACACGTGGCACGTTTTCACGAGACCATGCGGGTGCCGCCGTCGGGCGTCCACAGCAGATCGGTCGTGCCGTGCCCGTACCCCACGGGCAGGCCGGCCCGCAGCACCAGCACATCGCCGTCCAACTCCCGCACGGCCTCGGCGTCGTTGGTGACCATCAGGATCGCCATGCCGTCCTCGTCGCGCCGACGCAGCAGCGCATCGCGCGCGGCTTGTCTCACCTCGACGTCGAGGTTGGCGTACGGGTCGTCGCCGATGAAGACCCGTGGTTGCAGCACGAGTGCGCGCGCGATCGCGACGCGCTGTCGCATCCCTGAACTCAGCTCGTAGGGGTACCGGGTGGCCGCCCCGAGGGGAAGCTCGAACTCGTCCAGCAGCCCGGCGACCCGGACGGCCAAGGCTCGCTGATTGACGCGGCGATCTCGGCTCGTGATCGGCTCGCCGATGACGTCTCCGACGGTCAGCCGTGCCGGAAGCCCGGCTCCTGCGCGCTGCGGGACATACCCGGTGTAGTAGGCGCGCACGCGTGCAGCGCGTCCCCTGCGCCGGATGGCCGTGCCGTCGACCCAGGCGTCGCCGCCGACGACCGCGAGCGAGTCGTCGTCCGCGCCGGCGAGCAGGGCCGCAAGCGTGGACTTGCCTGATCCGGTCGTGCCCATCACCGCCAGCGCGCGGCCCGGGTCGACCCGGAAGCTGACTCCGTCGACGACGCGCACTCCGGCGCGCGCGATCGACAGGTCGTCGCAGCGAAGAGCGGCAGGATTGTCGGTGGGGGCACGACGCGGCATGCGCTCATCCTGCCTGCTCTCGCCCGCGCGCGCCACCGCGCCCGTGCGCGTGCGGCCGCGCCACCCGGTCAGAGCGGAGCCTCGGTCAGAGCGCGCCGGCGCGCATCCAGCTCGCGCAGCGCCAGCCGCACCGCCCGACCCTGCTCCGAATCGGGGGGAAGCCGCTGGATCGTGCCGAGCAACTCGTTCTTCTCCCGGTCGACCGCGCGCAGGCGCAGCTTGCGGGCCAGCCCGCGCGTATAGGCCGCTGCCTCCGCCTCGGTCAGTGCGGGGAAGTCCGCGGTCAGCAGTTCCACTGCGAGCGAGCGATACGGTTCGCGCACGGACTCCACCGCCGTCGACGCCCAGCCGATGCGTCTGCGGTCGCCCTGCGCCAGGAGGGACTGGCGCACCGCGTCGAGGGCGGGAATCTGCATGGGCAGCGCGAGGGCGGCATCCACCTCCTCGCCGTCGACGAGGTGACCGTACTGCAGCACACCCATGAGGGCGTCGCGCTCGAGCGTTGCGTCGGCGGTGCGTGGGAGTGTGCGCAGGTTCATCCGGAGTGCGGGTTCGTCGACCACGGGTGTGGGCGCGGTCCCGTCGGAGCTCGAGGAGTTCGCGGACGCGGTCGACGTGGGGCGGTGTGCGTCGCCCTCTCGGCGTGCGCTGTCTCGCGCGGCGCGGTCGACCTCACGGCGGACGCCCTCGGTGTCCATGCCGAGGCGGCGGGCCAGCACTCGCGTGTACTCCGGCTGCAGCAGCGGGTCGCGCAGCTCCCCCACGACGGGTGCAGCGGCCCGCAACGCCCCGACGCGACCCTCGACGCTCGCGAGGTCGAAGCCCGAAAGACGCTGATCGATGACGAACTCGAACATCGGCACCTTGGTGTCGAGCATGGCACGCACCGCCGCATCCCCGCGTTCCAACCGCAGATCGCACGGGTCCAATCCCTGGGGACCGGTGGCGACGTAGGTCTGCGCGTTGAAGCGCTTGGCATCGGCGAAGGCGCGCAGCGCCGCTTTCTGGCCCGCGGCATCCGGGTCGAAGGTGAACACGACCTCGCCCGCCGCCGTGTCGTCGCCCATGACGCGGCGCAGCACGGTGATGTGATCCGAGCCGAAGGCGGTGCCACAGGTGGCCACCGCCGTCGTGACGCCGGCGAGATGACACGCCATGACGTCGGTGTAGCCCTCGACGACGACGACGCGGTGCGAGCGCGACACGTCCTTCTTCGCGAGGTCCAGGCCGTAGAGCACCTGCGCCTTCTTGTAGATCGTGGTCTCGGGGGTGTTGAGGTACTTCGGGCCCTTGTCGTCCTCGTACAGGCGTCGTGCGCCGAAGCCGATGGTCTGTCCGGTGACGTCGCGGATGGGCCAGACGACGCGTCCCCGGAAGCGGTCGTAGACGCCGCGCTGACCCTGCGACACGAGTCCCGCGGCCGACAGCTCCTCATCGCTGAATCCCTGGGCGCGCATCGCGTCGCGCAGGTGGTCCCAGCCCTTCGGCGCGTACCCCACGCCGAAGTGCGCCGCGGCGCCGGCGTCGAATCCGCGCTCACCGAGGAAACGCCGCCCGGCGTCGGCCTCCGGCGATGAGAGCTGGCCGCGGAACCACTCGGCGGCGGCCGCGTTCGCCTGGTACAACCGCGTGCGCCCGCTCGTCTCGGGGGCCGCTCCGCCGTCCTCGTAGTGCAGCGTGTATCCGATGCGCGCCGCGAGGCGCTCGACCGCTTCGGTGAAGGAGAGATGGTCCATCGCCCGCAGGAACGAGTAGACGTCGCCCGACTCGCCGCACCCGAAGCAGTGGTAGTAGCCGACCTGCGGGCGCACGTGGAAGCTGGGACTGCGCTCGTCGTGGAAGGGACAGAGCCCCTTGAGCGATCCGACACCGGCGGACTTCAGCGCTACCCGCTCGCCGACGATGTCGCCGATGTTGATGCGGGCCTTGACCTCGTCGACGTCCGACTGCCGGATACGCGCCATCAGTGCCCCTCGGCGGGCCAGAGCCCCGCGATGGGCTCCGGCAGGGCGAAGCCGCTGGGGGCGATCGTGCGGCCGTCGCCGGAGCGCAGGCCCAGCTCGCGCAGATCCACGGGCCCGATCAGACGGGCGTGCCATTCGATCGCGAAGCGGTCGGTGAAACTCGCGACCTGGTCGACGATCACGCGCTTGCGCGCGGTGTCGGTGGATGCCGCGGCGAAATCCTCCGCGTGCAGGCGGTCGAGGTGCTCGGGGCGTTCCCACAGCGCCGTTGCGAGACGCTTGAGCACCCGACGCTGCTCCTTGTACAGGCCGCGCCGGCCGTCGATCGTCACGACGAACGCTCCGATGATGCCCTTGAGCACCGCCATCTCGGCCTCGATGACGCGCGGCACGATGACGCGTCCGTGATACCGGGTGAGGACGGGCGCAGAGTAGTGCTCTCGGGTCGCCGTCGTCGCCGCGCGTGCGAAGCGACCGATGAGGTCGGAGGTCAGGTTCTTGAGCCCCGCCAGCGCCGCGCGCGACCCGTCGAAGCCGGGCAGCCACTCGGGAATCCGCGTGAGTCGGTACAGCGCGTCCGCGAGCTCGTCGCGGGTGAATCCGAAGCCCACCCAGGCCTGGATGGCGGTCAGCAGCGCCTCGTGCTCCCGCACGTCCGCGAGCCGCGCGGGATCCAGGTAGCCGTTGAGCACGGCGTCCTCGAAGTCGTGCACCGAGTAGGCGATGTCATCGGAGAGGTCCATGACTTCGGCCTCGATGCAGCGGACGCGACCCGGCGCCCCCTGTCGCATCCAACGGAAGACGGCCTCGTCCTCGGGATAGACGCCGAACTTCTCGCGCCCGCCGGGGTCGGGAACGCCATGCTCGACGGTCCAGGGGTACTTGCACGTCGCGTCGAGGCTCGCACGGGTCAAGTTGAGCCCTGCACTGCGACCCTCGGCGTCGAGCACCTTCGGTTCGAGGCGGGAGAGGATCCGGAGGGTCTGGGCGTTGCCCTCGAACCCTCCGATGTCCTCAGCCCAATCGTTCAGTGCGCGTTCGCCGTTGTGGCCGAACGGCGGATGCCCGATGTCGTGGCTCAGACACGCGGTGTCGACCACGTCCGGCGACAGCTCGAGCGCGATCGCCAGCTCCCGACCGACCTGCGCGACCTCCAGCGAGTGCGTGAGACGGTTACGGGCGAAGTCGGCGGGGCTGGCGGGGCTGAGCACCTGCGTCTTCGCCGCGAGACGGCGCAGAGCCGCGGAATGCAGCACGCGAGCCCGGTCACGGGCGAACCCGTCGCGCTGTGAGCGATGCCGCTCGGGGATGAAGCGTTCGGCGTCGTGGTCGTCGTATCCGGAGGGGCGGCCCGAGGCGATGGCCACACCGCTCGCGTCACCCGCCACTGGTGTCGACCTCCGCGTCGGCCAGGGCGCGTGCCGCGTCGCCGGTCATCTCGCGGCTCTGCAGCCAGCCGTCGGGCAACGCCGGCCGCTTCGGCGTGCCGGCACGCCCGCGCTGGCCCTCGGCGGCTGCGCCCGGGTACGGGGCGTCGAGGTCCAGCGTCGCCAGCAGATCGTCGATCTCGGCGAGGGTCGACACGGTCGCCAGCTGTGCCCGCGTCTCACCGCCGACCGGATAGCCCTTGAAGTACCAGGCGACGTGCTTGCGGATGTCGCGGCATCCGCGGCCCTCGTCCTCGAAGAACTCGACGAGCAGCTCCGCGTGGCGCCGGAAGGCGGCGGCGACGAAACCGAGTGTCGCGTCCACGGGCGCTGCGGCGGCGGCAGCGGGGCCGCCGAGACCGCGGGCGAGATCGCCGAACAGCCAGGGACGCCCGAGGCAGCCACGACCGACCACGACGCCGTCGCACCCGGTCTCGGCCATCATCCGCGCGGCGTCGTCCGCCGACCAGATGTCGCCGTTGCCGAGCACCGGAATGCTGGTCACGGCCCGCTTGAGCTCGGCGATCGCCGCCCAGTCGGCCTGGCCGGAGTAGAACTCCGCAGCCGTGCGCGCGTGGAGGGCCACCGCGGCGACGCCCGCATCCTCCGCGATGCGGCCGGCGTCGAGGAACGTGAGGTGGTCGGAGTCGATTCCCTTGCGCATCTTGACGGTGAGCGGCACGTCGCCGGCGGCGCGTGCGGCGCGCGTGACGATCTCACGGAACAGGCTGAGCTTCCACGGCAGTGCCGCTCCCCCGCCCTTGCGCGTGACCTTGGGCACGGGACAGCCGAAGTTGAGGTCGATGTGATCGGCGCGGTCCTCGTCGACGAGAAGTCGGACGGCCGCTTCGGTGGTCGCCGGGTCGACGCCGTAGAGCTGGATCGAGCGCGGAGTCTCCGACTCGTGGTGTGTGATCAAACGCATCGTGGTCGCGTTGCGCTCGACCAGGGCGCGAGTGGTGATCATCTCCGAGACGTAGAGTCCCGCGCCGTACTCGCGGCAGAGCCGACGGAAGGCGGTGTTGGTGATACCGGCCATCGGCGCGAGCACCACGGGTGCATCGAGCGCGATGGGGCCGATGCGCAGCGCGGCGCCGGTGGAGACGGAGAGGGACATCCTGTCCATTCTCCCAGACTCACGCGGCCGGTGCGCCGGTCTGCGCCTCTATCGTGGACAACATGGCCGACACACAGACAGCGCAGCTTCGTGACATCCCCTACACCGACGCTACCGGCGCAGAGCACACCCTCGCCGAGTTCGGCGATCGCGCCGTTCTCCTCGTAAATGTCGCATCCAAGTGCGGTCTGACGCCGCAGTACGAGCAGCTCGAAGAGCTGCAGCGCACCTATGGCGACCGGGGTCTGCAGGTCATCGGCTTCCCCTGCAACCAGTTCATGGGTCAGGAGCCGGGCTCCATGGAGGAGATCCTGGAGTACTGCGCCGTCACGTGGGGCGTCAGCTTCCCCATCATGGACAAGGTGCGGGTGAACGGCTCGCACGCCGCCCCCCTCTACAAGGCGCTGAAGAAGGCGAAGAACGTGGAGGGGGCGAGGGGCCCGGTCATGTGGAACTTCGAGAAATTCCTGGTCACGCCGACCGGCGAGGTGCACCGTTTCCGGCCACAGACCAAGCCCGACGCGCCCGAGGTGATCGCGGCGATCGAGGCCAGCCTCCCCGCCTGAGCCCTGCTGCGGCCCGTTTCGACTCGCTGCGCTCGCTCAACGACCGGGAGGCGTGACCCCCGGTCGTTGAGCGAGGAGCGCAGCGACGAGTCGAAACGCAGACGATTCGAAACGCGACGTCTCAGGCGTCCTGCTTCTCCGTCCACACCTGGCGGGTGATCTGCGCGAACGCATCGGCGGGCTGCGCGCCGCTGACGCCGTACTTGCCGTCGATCACGAAGAACGGCACGCCTTGGATGCCGTAGGCCTGCGCCTGCGCCTGGTCGGCGCGCACATCGGCGAGATGCCGGCTCGACTCGAGGGCATCGCGCACCTCATCGGCGTCGAAGCCGACCTCGGCGGCGAGGGCAACGAGATCGTCGACGCGCCCGACGTGCTTGCCCTCGGTGAAGTAGGCCGACATGAGCCGCTCGGCCATCTCGTTCTGACGGCCCTGTGCCTTCGCGAAGTGCAGCAGTTCGTGGGCCTTCACCGTGTTGGTGTGCTGCAGCAGGTCGAAGCGGTACTCCAGCCCCGACCCGGCGGCCACACCGGTGACCTGGTCGAGCATCTCGCGGACGCGCTCGCGCGGCATCCCTTTGTGTCCGGCGAGGAAGTCCAGCTCATCGCCCTCGAAGTCGACCGGTGTGTCCGGCGAAAGCTCGAAGGAGTGGAAGGTCACTTCGACCTGCGGCGCGTCGGGGTCGGCCGCCGTCTGTGCGAGGCCGGTCTCGAGGTTGCGCTTGCCGATGTAGCACCACGGGCAGGCGATGTCACTCCACACGTCGATCGTGATCTTGTCTGTCATGCCTGATGCAACCTCTCTCGTGCGCGGGTCTATTCCGCGGAATCGGCCGTCGGCGCGTCGACGGCTCCCCCGAAGCGGCGGCTGCGCCCCAGGTACAGCTCGATCGCGCCCCAGAGGTCGGTACGCGAGAAGTCGGGCCACAGCGTGTCGAGGAACACCATCTCCGCGTAGGCGGACTCCCACAGCAGGAAGTTGGAGGTGCGCTGCTCGCCGCTGGAACGCAGGAAGAGGTCGACGTCGGGCATGTCCGGAACGTAGAGATGCCTGCGCAGCGTCTTCTCCGTGATCGCCGACGGCTTCAACCGCCCGGCGGCGATCTGCTCGCCCATCGCCCGCATCGCGTCGACGATCTCGTGACGGCCGCCGTAGTTGATGCACATCGTCAGCGTGAGCGTGTCGTTGCCGGCGGTGAGCTGCTCGGCGTACTGCAGTTCCTTGATGACCGATCCCCACAGGCGCGGCTTGCGTCCGGCCCACCGGATGCGGACGCCCCATTCGTTGAGCTGGTCGCGGCGGCGGTGCAGTACGTCGCGGTTGTAGCCCATGAGGAAGCGCACCTCCTCGGGCGAGCGGGCCCAGTTCTCGGTCGAGAAGGCGTAGACGCTGAGGTGTTTCACGCCCGCCTGGATCGCGCCGGCGACGACGTCGAGCAGCACCTCCTCGCCCGCGCGATGACCCTCGATGCGGGTGAGCCCGCGTCGGTTCGCCCAGCGGCCGTTGCCGTCCATGACGATGGCGACATGATTCGGCACCCCACCCTTCGGGAAGCGCGGCGGATGGATGCCGGTCCAATCGAGGGCGCGGTACGGCACGGCATCGCGGTGTGTGTAGGGCTTGGGGCTCAACGGGTGCTCTCCACGTGGGACAGGGATCGGATGCCGCGCTCGAGGTGCCACTGCGCGTAGGCGGCGACCAGGCCGGATGCCGAGGCGGTGGCGGCGTGAGTCGCGGCATCCACGACATCCCATTCTCCCGCGATCAGCGCGCGCAGCAGCGCACCGGTCTCGGGTCGCAGCCGTGCGGAGCCGGCCGGGGCGCAGTCGCCGCACACCACGCCGCCCAGCTGCGCCACGAACCAGTCGTGCGGGCCGGCGGCCCCGCACCGGGCGCAGTCGAACAGCGCCGGGGCCCAGCCCGACAGCGACATCGCCCGCAGGAGGTACGAGTCGAGCACGGAACGAGACGCCCGGCCACCCTGGGCCAGGGTGCGCAGCCCTCCCACCAGAAGCAGGTACTGCTGGGGGGTGGCTTCGGCTTCGTTCAGCCGGTCGGCGGTCTCGACCATGGCATGCGCGGCGGTGTAGAGGTCGTAGTCGGCCACGATCGCGGCGCCGTAGGAGCCGAGCGACTCGGCCTGCTGCACGATGTCGAGCGAGCGGCCCTGGTAGAGCTGGACGTCGGCGACCATGAACGGCTCGAGGCGGGCTCCGAACTTCGACGATGTGCGGCGCACGCCCTTTGCGACAGCGCGCACCTTGCCGTGGCGACGGCTGAGCATGGTCACGATGCGGTCCGCTTCACCCAGCTTGTGGGTGCGCAGGACCACGACCTCGTCGCGGTAGGTGGGCACCCCTCGATTATCCCCGCCGGTGCCGACATCGGGCGGCATTGGAGACAATGGTCAGGTGACGGAGCAGCTGTTCGTGATCCCCCTCTGGGCCGACCTCCTCGCCGTGGGCCTCGGCGGTGTACAGGGCGCCCTGTTCTCGTCGGGCTTCGTCGGACAGCGCCGGCTCGACCTGCTCGGCGTCGTCATCGTCGGCACCGTGATGGGCATGGGCGGCGGCATCATCCGCGACCTGCTGCTGAACGTCGAGCCCGCGACGCTGAAGAGCGACTGGTACCTGATCACGGCCGTCGGCGCGGCTCTGGTCGGCATGCTGCTGGCCAACATCTTCGAGCGCCTCAACGCGGTGATCGTTGCCCTCGACGCGGTGGTCATCGGCCTGTTCGGCGCCTTCGGCACCTCCAAAGCGCTGGCGCTCGGCCTTCCCCCGGTACCCGCGGTGTTCGTCGGCGTCTGCGCGGCGGTGGGCGGCGGCATCCTTCGCGACGTGATCATGGGGCTGCCGGTGGCGATCATGCACGTCGGATCGCTGTACGCCGTCGCGGCCGCGGTCGGCTGCGCGTTGCTCGCGTTCGCACACGCCGTCGGTGCGCCGCTGGTGGCCGCGGCGATCGCCTCGGTCGTGGTCACGACCGTGATCCGACTGCTCGCGGTGATCTTCGACATCTCGCTGCCCGAACAGCGTGCGCTGTACCGGCGCAAGGTCGCCGTCGAGACCAGTGCGATCCCGATCATCCGCACCTGAAGTCGTTTCGACGCAGCGACGAGTCGAAACGCGGCGTCAGACGGCGGCGAGCGAGCCGGAGCGCTCGCGCGTGCGGATCGCGCGGTTGACGCAGGAGACGATCGCCTTCAGCGACGCTGTCGAGATGTCGCCGTCGATACCGACGCCCCACAGCCGCTCACCGTCGACCTGCAGTTCGACGTAAGACGCGGCCTGCGCGTCGCCGCCGGCGCTGAGCGTGTGCTCGACGTAGTCGTAGAGCGTCACGTCGAAACCCTGCGTCCGCACGATCTCCAGGAACGCCGAGACGGGACCGTTGCCGACGCCACGGGTCGCGATCGTCTCCTCGCCGTCGCGGAGGGTGACCTCCAGCGACACCTCGCCGGACATGTCGCTCTGCGTCCGCGTGGACAGCAGCTCGAAACGGCCCCACTTCTCGTCCGCGTTGCGCGCCGGCAGATACTCGTCGGTGAAGATGTCCCAGATCTGGTCGCTGGAGACCTCGCCGCCCTCGGCATCCGTCTTGGCCTGCACGACGCCGGAGAATTCGATCTGGAGTTTGCGGGGCAGATCCAGCGCGTGATCCGTCTTCAGCAGGTACGCGACACCGCCCTTGCCGGACTGCGAGTTGACGCGGATGACGGCCTCGTACGAGCGACCGAGGTCCTTCGGGTCGATCGGCAGGTAGGGCACGGCCCACTCGATCTCGTCGACGGTGACCCCGGATGCCGCGGCCCGCGCCTCCATCGACTCGAAACCCTTCTTGATCGCGTCTTGGTGCGACCCGCTGAACGCGGTGAACACGAGGTCGCCCGCCCAGGGGCTGCGCTCGGGCACGGGCAGCTGATTGCAGTACTCGGCGGTGCGCTTGACCTGGTCGATGTCGCTGAAGTCGATCTGCGGGTCGATGCCCTGCGTCAGCATGTTGATGCCCAGGGCGACCAGGTCGACGTTGCCGGTGCGCTCTCCGTTTCCGAACAGGCAGCCTTCGATGCGGTCCGCTCCGGCCATGTAGCCGAGCTCGGCGGCGGCGATGGCCGTGCCGCGGTCGTTGTGGGGGTGCAGCGAGATGATGACGTTCTCGCGGTGGGCGAGGTGACGGCCCATCCACTCGATCGAGTCGGCATACACGTTGGGCGTGGCCATCTCGACGGTCGCCGGCAGGTTGATGATGACCTTGCGCTCCGGGGTCGGCTCGAAGATCTCGATCACCTGGTTGCAGATGTCGACCGCGAACTCCAGCTCCGTGCCGGTGTAGGACTCGGGTGAGTACTCGTAGTACACGGCGGTCTCGGGGATGCGCTTCTCGAACTCACGGCACAGGCGTGCGCCGTTCAGCGCGATGTCGATGATGCCCTGCTTGTCGCTGCGGAAGACGACCTCGCGCTGCAGCACGCTCGTGGAGTTGTAGAGGTGCACGATCGCCTGCTTCGCGCCGGCGATCGCCTCGTACGTGCGCTCGATCAGGTGCTCGCGCGCCTGCGTCAGCACCTGGATGGTCACATCGTCGGGGATCAGGTTCTCTTCGATCAGCTGGCGCACGAAGTCGAAGTCGGTCTGGCTCGCGGAGGGGAAGCCGACCTCGATCTCCTTGTAGCCCATGCCCACGAGCAGCTCGAACATGATGCGCTTGCGCTCGGGGCTCATCGGGTCGATCAGGGCCTGATTGCCGTCGCGCAGGTCGACGGCGCACCAGCGCGGAGCCGTCGTGATGCGGGCATCGGGCCAGGTGCGGTCGGGCAGGTCGACGCGGATCTGCTCGTGGAACGGGCGGTACTTGTGGGTCGGCATGCCGGAAGGCTGCTGCATGTTCTTCATGGGGTTCGCTTCTCTTCGTCAGATGGTGCGGGCCGAGTGTCAGACGATGACAAGCTCCGCGACGAGAAGGGCCCTAGAACGAGGTCTCGTCGCGGCGGCTAAGAAGGAGGCCGAACGCGCGCACGGGGACAGCGTACACCTGCGCGACGAGCTCGACGAAACTCACGGGATGAGCGCCAGGGCTCCCCCGGGGTGTCCCTCGGCCAGCAGCGCGAGCGCGGCGGGGGCGTCCTCGAGCGGGAAGGTCCGCGCCACGGGGACGGTGAGCGTACCGGCGTTCGCCGCCGCGACGAGGCCCGCGCGCGCCTCGTCGCGGAAGCGGGCGCTTGCCGGAAGGGCGCCGGCGATCCAGCGGAACCCATCGGCGTTCGCCCGCGACGGCGTGACGATCGTCACGATCCGGTCGCGATCGGCGACCAGCGCAAGCGACACGTCGACGGCCTCATCGGTGCCCACGGCATCCAGCGCCGCGACGATCGGAACGTCACCGGCGATCGCGACCACGCGCTCGAACAGCCCCGGACCGTACGCGACGGGGTCGCCGCCGAAGTGACGCACCCGCTCGAAGGAACTCTCCGCCGCCGTCCCGATGACGTGGATGCCGCGCAGCGCCGCCAGCTGCAGCACGGCCACACCCACCGCCCCCGACGCGCCGTGCAGGAGGATCGTCTCCCCCGGTTTCGCCGCGACGACATGCAGCATCTCCGCGGCGGTGGTCCCGGTCAGCAGCAGATTCGCCGCTTCGGGGTGGCCGAGCGGCTGGGGCTTGCGGAACACCTTCGCGGCATCCACTGTCATCTCCGTCGCGTAGCCGCCCTGCACCCGGAAGGCCACCACCTCGTCGCCGACGGAGGCAGCTCCCGACCCGATCTCCGTATCGAGACCGATCGCGGTGATCTCGCCCGACACCTCGTAGCCGATCGGCACGGGCCAGGACTGCCCGTTCTCGGCGGCAACATGCTTCGCATCGGCGGGGTTCATGCCCGCCGCGCGCACACGGAGCGTCACTTCGCCGCGGGCCGGGGCGGGAACCTCGACCTCCGAGAGCTCCCACGCCTCGGGGCCGCCTGCCCGTACCGCCCGCCACTGCCGCGCCGTTCGCCGCGTCATGTCAGAACCCCAGCCGTCCGAGCTGCTTGGGATCGCGCTGCCATTCCTTGGCGACGCGCACGTGCAGCTTCAAGAACACCTTCGTGCCGATGAGCGGCTCGATCTGCGCGCGCGCCCGCGCGCCGACGGCGGACAGCCGCGAGCCCTTGTGGCCGATGATGATCGCCTTCTGGCTGTCGCGCTCGACGACCAGGTTCGCGTAGATATCGGTGAGCTCGCCCTCGTCGCGGCGCGAGATGTCGTCGATCGTGACGGCGATCGAGTGCGGCAGCTCGTCACGCACGCCTTCCAGCGCCGCCTCACGGATGATCTCGGCGATGCGGTCCTCGAGCGACTCGTCGGTGACGACCCCCTGCTCGTAGAGGGCGGGTCCTTCCGGCATGAGCGTCAGCAGCTCATCGGCGAGCACGTCAAGCTGTTCGCCCGCGACGGCCGACAACGGGATCACCGCGTCCCAGTCCTCGCGCAAGCTGTCGACCTCCATCAGCCGTTCGGTGATCTCGTCGCGGGAGGCGATGTCGGTCTTGGTGACGATGGCCACCTTCTTCGCGCGCGGGTATCCGTCCAGGGATGCCGCGATGCGGCGGTCGCCGGGACCCACCTTCTCCGTGGCCGGCACGAGGAAGCCAATCGCGTCCACGTCGCCGAGCACCTGCTCCACGAGGTCGTTCAGGCGCTGGCCGAGGAGCGTCCGGGGCTTGTGGATGCCGGGGGTGTCGACGATCACGAGCTGGCCGGCCGGGCGGTTGACGATGCCGCGGATCGCGCGCCGCGTCGTCTGGGGCTTGTCGGAGGTGATCGCGACCTTCTCACCCACCAGGGCGTTCGTCAGCGTGGACTTGCCGACGTTGGGACGGCCGACGAAGGTGACGAACCCGGAGCGGGTCTGGGGGCTGGGACTCATCGGTGGGCATCCTCCCGGTCGGTGCGGTTATCGTCGCCGAAGGCGGCGTCGACGGCGAGCAGGCTGGGGGTGGGTTCGACGAACACCGTGGCGAGGCCCCGCCCGCGCCCGCGGGAGGCGCCTCCCGTCAAGCGCAGCCCGGAGTACTCCGCGGTCGCACCGGGCAGAGGCACACGGCCGAGCAGCTTCCCGAGCAGGCCGCCGATCGAGTCGACGTCCTCGTCTTCGAGCTCGAGACCGAACAGTTCGCCGACCTCATCGAGGCCCAGGCGCGCGCTCACGCGGTACCGTCCGTCGCCCAACTCGACGATCTCGCTGGAGCGGGGATCGTACTCGTCGGAGATCTCGCCGACGAGCTCTTCGATCAGGTCTTCGAGCGTCACGAGCCCCGAAACGCCGCCGTACTCGTCGACGACGAGACACACATGGACGGCATCCCGCTTCATCTGCTGCAGCAGCGTCTCGGCCTTCATCGATTCGGGCACGAACACCGCCGGCCGCGCGATCTGGGCGACCGGGGCGTCCCGCCATGCGGTCTCATCGCGGAACGCGAACTGCACGAGGTCTTTGAGGTAGACGACGCCGGTGATGTCGTCGGCTTCGCCGTCGGCGACCGGAACCCGTGACACGCCCTTGTCCAGGAAGAGCTGCATCGCCTGCTGCGTCGTGGCGGCGGCATCCATCGTCACCATGTCGGTGCGCGGAACCATCACCTCGCGCACGTACGTGTCGGTGAACTCGAACACGGAGTGGATGAGCTCGCGGTCGTCCTCTTCGATGAGGTCCTGCGATGCGGCCTCGTCGACCATGCTCAGCAGTTGCTCCTCACTCGCGAACGAGGCGCCGCGGTGGATGCCGGGCGTCACCCGGTTGCCGACGAGCACGAGCAGGTGTGCGAGGGGGCCGAGCACGATGCGCGCGCCGCGGACGAGCGGGGCGCACGCCTGGAGCAGTCCGCGGGCGTGCTGGCGCCCGACGGCGCGGGGGCTTGCGCCGACCAGGACGAACGACACCACGGTCATCAGCACCGCGGCGGCGAGCATGGCCCACCAGATGCTGTCGAACGCGATCGTGAAGGCCACCGTCACCACGACGGCCGCCGTCGTCTCGGCGAGGATCCTGATGAACACGACGGCGTTGCCGTGGGCTTCGGGATCGGCGCCGATCCGCCCGAGAGCGGTCGCGCTGCGTCCTGACGTCGCCATCTCGGCGAGGTCGGCGCGCGAGGTGACGCCCAGCGCCGCGTCCAGCGCCGCCATCAGACCGCCGAGCGCGACCAGGAGGGCCGCCGCGAGGAGCAGGAGGATCTCGGTCATGCGCGTCGTCGACGCTCCGAGACGTGGAAAGCGGCCATCAGGTCGCGCTGCAGACCGAACATCTCGCGCTCCTCCTCGGGCTCGGCGTGATCGAAGCCCAGCAGGTGCAGCAGCCCGTGCGTGGTCAGCAGGATCAGCTCGTCGACGGTCGTGTGGCCGGCTGCCTGTGCCTGCGTCTCGGCGACCTGGGGGCAGAGCACGATGTCGCCGAGCAGTCCCGGCGGCGTGGGCTGTTCCTGCGTGCCCGGTCGCAACTCGTCCATCGGAAAGCTGAGCACGTCGGTGGGGCCCGGCTCGTCCATCCACTGCACGTGAAGAGCCTCCATGGCGCCTTCGTCGACGAGGAGGATCGCGACGTCGGCATCCGGGCTGACGTGCAGCTCCGCGAGGTTGTTCTCGGTCAGGCGCAGCAGCACGGTCTCGTCGATGTCGACGCCGGACTCATTGGTGATCTCGATGGTCATGAGCGTCCTCGCTGTGTTCCGTGGGGGCCGTGGTGTCCCCGGCTGTCCCGGGGTGGCAGGTGGTCTCGCGGTCCGCCGGAGCGCGGCATACCGCTGCGACGCTCGGTGCGGTTGGCGAACTCGGCGGCTTCGTCTCGTTCTCGGCGGGCGGCCAGGCGCTGCTCGTCGTACACGCTGTAGGCGTCGACGATCCGGCCGACGAGGCTGTGGCGCACTACGTCTTCGCTGGTCAGCAGCGAGAAGTGGATGTCGTCGATGTCCTTCAGCACGCGCGTCACGAGCCGCAGCCCCGAGGCTCCCTGCGGCAGGTCGACCTGGGTGATGTCACCGGTCACGACCATACGGGTGCCGAAGCCCAGACGCGTGAGGAACATCTTCATCTGCTCGGGCGTCGTGTTCTGGGCCTCATCGAGGACGACGAACGAGTTGTTGAGCGTGCGTCCGCGCATGTACGCCAGCGGGGCGACCTCGATCGTGCCCGACGCCATGAGCTTGGGGACGATCTCGGGGTCCATCATCTCGTTCAGCGCGTCGTAGAGCGGGCGCAGGTACGGGTCGATCTTGTCGGTCAGGGTGCCGGGCAGAAAGCCCAGCCGCTCCCCCGCCTCCACCGCCGGTCGGGTCAGAATGATGCGGTCGACTTCCTTGCGCTGCAGGGCCTGAACGGCTTTCGCCATCGCGAGGTAGGTCTTTCCGGTTCCGGCGGGACCGATGCCGAAGACGACCGTGTTCTCGTCGATCGCGTCGACGTAGCGCTTCTGACCGAGGGTCTTCGGGCGGATCGTGCGTCCACGCGAACTCAGGATCGCCTCGCCCAGTACGTCGGACGGGCGTTCGCCGGTGTCGGCCCGGAGGATGCGATTCGAGGTCTGCACGTCGGAGGGCTCCAGGCCCTGACCCGCGCGCGCCATCGCGATCAGCTCGTCGACGAGTGCGCGGGCCCGCGCAACGGACGCGGCAGCGCCGGTGAGAGTGATCTCGTTGCCGCGCACGTGCACCTGCACGTCGGGGTGTTCGCGCTCCACGACGCGCAGCAGTCGGTCCTGCGGTCCGAGCAACTGGACCATCGCCACTCCGTCCGCGAGAATCCGGTCGACCGCGTGCTCGGTCGCGTTCGCGTCGTCGGCGGAATCAGCCACCGAGGCTCCCCTCGTCCAGTCCCCCGGCCAGCACATGCGCGTGGACGTGGAAGACCGTCTGACCGGCGCCCGGCCCCGTGTTGAACACCAGGCGGAAGTCGCCGTCGGCGTGCTCGGCGGCCAGAGTGTTCGCGAGTGCGATCATCTCGCTCATGAGGGCGGGGTCGGACGCGGCCAACTCGACGACGTCGCGGTAGGCGGCACTTTTCGGGATGATCAGCAGGTGCACGGGCGCTTGGGGTGCGATATCGCGGATCGCGAACACGTTCTCGGTCTCGGCGAGGATCTCGGCCGGGATCTCGCCCTCCAGGATGCGCGTGAAGATGGACGGTTCGCTCATACTCCGAGTGTAGTCAGCGCCCGTCACCAGCGGCCGAGGCGGGCGTTGACGACGGCGAGGGCAGCCGGCCCGGCCGTCGAGGTGCGAAGCACCGTGTCGCCGAGGCGGACGGCGGTGGCTCCGGCATCGGCCAGGGCGTCGAGTTCGTCGGGAGCGATGCCGCCCTCGGGGCCGACGACGAGCACGATCTCCGCGCTATCGGTCAGCGACAGGGTGCTGAGGGGCACGGACGCCGTCGGCTCCAGGACCAGCACGCGGGCGTGTGCGGCACGTGCGGCGAGGCCGGCGACGGACACCGGCGTCGACACGCGCGGAACCCAGGAGCGGTGCGCCTGCTTCGCGGCCTCGCGGACGATGCTCTGCCAACGCGCGACGCCCTTGACAGCCTTGTCGCCGCTCCAGCGCGACACGCTGCGCGCCCCCTGCCACGGCACGATCTCGTCGACGCCGAGCTCGGTCGCCGCCTGCACCGCGAGCTCGTCGCGGTCGCCCTTCGCCAGCGCCTGGGCGAGAACGAGACGCGGCGTCGGCGCCGCGGTGACGGTACGGCCGGTCACCGTCACCGCGACGCGTTTGGGGGCGGATGCCGCGACGACGCCCGTGAGCCAGACGCCCGCATCATCGCCGACGGTGACCTCCTCACCGACCCGGACGCGGCGGACGACCGCCGCATGATGGGCCTCGGCGCCGGTGATGATGATCTCGTCGCCCAGAGCCGCATCGGCGACGGCGGGCCCGTCGGTCGGCGGTTCGTCGACGAGGAAGTGCAGTGCCATCTCAGCCGCGGAACCGGTCGCGCAGCTTCGAGAACATGCCCTGGTGGAACTGCGCCAGGCGGGGCGCCGGGGCCTTGGTCTTCTTGGCGAAGTCCTCGATGAGAGCGCGCTCCTTGGCGTCGAGCTTCGTCGGGGTGACGACCTGCACACCGACCCGGAGGTCGCCGCGCGCTCCGCCGCGCAGGGGCGTGATGCCGCGGCCCTTGATCGTCAGGACGTCGCCGGACTGCACGCCGGATCGCACCTCGAGGTCGACCTCGCCGTCGAGCGAGGAGATCGTCGTGTGGGTGCCGAGGATCGCGTCGGGCATCGAGACCTCGAGGGTGGCGAGCAGGTCGTCACCCTCACGGCTGAAGACCTCGTGGGTGGCGACGGTGACCTCCAGGTAGAGGTCGCCGTTCGGACCGCCCGCCGGGCCGACCTCGCCCGAGCCGGGCAGCTGGAGGCGCAGGCCCGTCTCCACGCCGCCGGGGATGTCGACCGACACTGTCCGCCGTGCGCGCACGCGGCCCTGTCCCTGGCACGTCGCGCAGGGGTACGGGATGGTCGTGCCGTAGCCCTGGCACGTGGTGCAGGGCTGCGAGGTCATGACGTTGCCGAGAAGACTGCGCACGTTGCGCTGCACCTGACCCGAACCGTGGCAGATGTCGCACGTCGCCGGCTGGGTGCCCGGCTGGCAGCACGATCCCTCGCAGGTTTCGCACAGCACCGCGGTGTCGACGTCGATGTCACGGTGGGTGCCGAAGACGACATCGCCGAGATCCAGCGTCACCCGCACCAGCGCATCCTGGCCGCGCTCACGTCGCGATCGCGGTCGGCCGGCGCGTGCTCCCCCGCCGCCGAAGAACGTTTCGAAGATGTCGCCGAATCCGCCGAAGCCTGCGCCGCTTCCGCCGAAGGGAGAGCTGTCGCCGCCCATGTCGTAGCGCTGGCGCTGCTCCGGGTCGCTGAGGACGTCGTACGCGTGGGTCACGAGCTTGAAGCGCTCGGACGCGTCCGCTCCCGGGTTGACATCGGGGTGCAGTTCGCGCGCGAGACGCCGATACGCCTTCTTGATCTCGTCGGGGCTCGCATCGCGGGATACGCCCAGGACTTCGTAGTGGTCGGCCACAATCGCCTTTCCTGCCCTTGCGGGCGCGGGTCGGTGTTCGGGAGCGGATCGCTCAGCGGGACGTGTCGTCCTCGTCGAGCAGTCGGCTCAGATAGTGCGCGACGGCGCGGACCGCCGCGAGGTTGGTGGGGTAGTCCATGCGGGTGGGGCCGAGGAGGCCGACGCGCGCGTGTGCACCCGTCGCGTCGTACTCGCTCGTCAGGACGGAGACCTCCGTGAGCCCGAAGGGCTCGTTCTCCCGGCCGATGCTCACCGCGAGTCCCTGCTCGTCGGCGACCATCTCGCCCATCAGACGCAGCAGGGTGACCTGCTCCTCGATGGCCTCCAGCAGCGGATAGATGCTCCCGCGGAAGTCGCTCTCGCGCCGCGCGAGCGTCGCGCTTCCGGCCATCACGAGCCGGTCCTGGCGGAAGTCCTCCAGCTCCTCGCCGACGATGCGCGCGACGGTGCGCAGCGCGGCGTCGATGCGGGTGCCGTCGGGGGCCGACGCCGAGAGTTCGACGATCGCGGCCGCAGCCTCTGCGACGGGCTTGCCCGTGACCAGCCGCGAGATCGCCGTCTTGAGCTGCTGGGCGGCCTCTTCGGTGAGTTCCTCGGCGAGGAAGGCCACGCGCTGGGAGACCCGGCCGGTGTCGGTGACGACGATGACGACGACGCGTGCTCCGCCCAGGTGCACGAACTCGACGTGCGTGACGTTCGCGCGCGCGAACGACGGATACTGCACGATGGCGACCTGTCCGGTGAGCTGCGTGAGGGCGCGCACGGTGCGCATCAGGAGCTCGTCGAGATCGCCCGGATCGCTGAGGAACGACGAGATCGCCGAGCGCTGCGCGGTGGACAACGGCCGCAGGTCGGCGAGATGGTCGACGAACACGCGGTAGCCCTTGTCGGTGGGTACGCGTCCGGAGGACGTGTGCGGCGCGGCGATGAGCTCCTCGTCCTCCAGGAGCGCCATATCGTTGCGGATGGTCGCCGCGGACACGCCGAACTGGTGACGTTCGACGATCGCCTTGCTGCCGACGGGCTCATGGGTGTCGACGTAGTCCTGCACGATCGCGCGGAGGACCTGCAGGCCGCGTTCCGAGACCATCGCTCCTCCTTGTTGGCACTCAGGGTCGTCGAGTGCCAATATTACCGCGATCGGATGGTCAGGCGGTGAGGGCGCGCACCACGGCATCCGCCAGAAGCCGTCCGCGGCGGGTGAGGACGACGCGGCCGCGCACGGCGGACGGTCCGTCGATGAGCCCGTCGGCGATGAGCGCGGCGATCGCGTGACGACCCTCTCCGGTCAGCTCGGACACCGCGATGCCCTCGGCGATCCGCGACCGCAGGAGCACGTCCTCGAGTCGCCGCGCAGCGGCATCCGGGCGCTCGCGAGCAGCCGCAGGAGAGGTGCCGGCGGCGAGGCGCTGTGCGTATGCCGCGGGGTGCTTGACGTTCCACCATCGCAGCCCGTCGACATGACTGTGCGCCCCCGGCCCGTAGCCCCACCAATCCGTGCCGCGCCAGTATGCGAGGTTGTGGCGAGAGCGGTGGGCGGTGTCCGTCGCCCAGTTCGACACCTCGTACCAGCCGAACCCGCTCGATGCGAACGCCTCGTCGGCCAGCTCGTACATGTCGGCCTGGAGGTCGTCATCCGGCGCGGCGACCTCTCCGCGGCGGATCTGGCGCTCGAGCTTCGTGCCCTCTTCGATGATGAGCGCGTACGCGGAGATGTGGTCGGGTGCGAGCGCCACGGCCGCCTCGACCGAACGACGCCAGTCGTCCAACGACTCCCCCGGCGCGCCGTAGATCAGATCGACGCTCACATCGAGGCCGGCCGAGCGCCCGGCGTCGACGGCCGTCTGCACGCCGGCCGGATCGTGGGTGCGCTCGAGTGCGGCGAGCACGTGGGGCACGGCCGACTGCATGCCGATCGACATGCGGGTCACGCCGGCCTCTGCCAGCTCGTGTGCCATTGCGACGGTCACCGTGTCGGGGTTGGCCTCGACGGTGACCTCGGCGTCGGCGGCCAGCGCGAAGGCGGAGCGGATGCCGTCGAGCATCCGGGCCAGATCTCCCGCGGGAAGCAGAGTGGGCGTGCCGCCGCCGAAGAAGACGGTGGATGCCGCGCGGAGGGGCCCCCGCGCCGACAGCACGCCCTGTGAGAGCGCGATCTCGCGGAGTACCTCGTCGGCGTACGCGTCCTGGCGAGCGCCCCGGAGCTCCGTGGCGGTGTAGGTGTTGAAGTCGCAGTAGCCGCAGCGCACGCGGCAGAAGGGCACGTGCAGGTAGACGCCGAAGTCGCGGGCGGGGTCGATCGAGATGTCGGGCGGCAGCGCGCCGTCGATCGGAGCGGGGTCGCCGAGCGGGAGGGCGGAGCCCATCAGGCCGGCGTCGTGTACAGCGGAGAGATGGCTTGCAGGTATCCGCGGAACAGCTCACGACGACGTCGCTTCACCAGAGCCGGAACGACGCGGTAGAGCGTGGCGACGGGACGGTCGAAGGCACGCACCGTGAACCGGACTTCGTCGTTGTCCGCCCAGGTCACGACGAACGATTCCTCGCCGCTGACGACGGAGTCGCCGACCGTCCCCAGAGCGAAGCCGACGCGCCGGGGCTCTTCGATCGCGTAGATGACGCGCAGCTCACCGTCGGCGTTCATGCCCTTGACGTGTCCGCGCACCCGCACCGTCGTTCCCGCAGCCACGTACGGGGTCCCGTCGGCGTCGAAGCGCTGGTCGGCGTCCAGGCGACTCGCGACCATCGGATTGCCGTCGACGTCGTAGCCCACGCCCGTGTACATCGGTCCGGCAGCCGGGCGCACGTCCGAGATCGTGAGGCCCGCTCCGCGCAGCGCCGTCCACGACAGCAGCGCGTCGGCCGATGACTCGAAGCGGGCCTGGCCGCTGCCGAGCAGCCAGGAGTCCTCCGCCGGAACGCTGTTCTCGGGCGGATAGCTCATGAGGTCGTGCGCCTGCGTGGCGCCGACGGCGGCGTAGTCGACCGTGTCGTCCTGAAAGCTTCCGCGACGCATGATGTCCAGCCTAACCGGGGCGTCCGGCTTACTTCTTGTCCTTGCCCTCGACATCACCGGAGAGCGCGGCGATGAAGGCTTCCTGGGGCACCTCGACGCGACCGACCATCTTCATGCGCTTCTTGCCCTCCTTCTGCTTCTCCAGCAGCTTGCGCTTACGGGTGATGTCACCGCCGTAGCACTTGGCGAGCACGTCCTTGCGGATGGCGCGGATGTTCTCGCGC
The DNA here is from genome assembly GCF_000585455.1 of Microbacterium sp. MRS-1. NCBI lineage: Bacteria > Bacillati > Actinomycetota > Actinomycetes > Micrococcales > Microbacteriaceae > Microbacterium > Microbacterium sp. MRS-1. The sequence goes on along the minus strand of NZ_JAUF01000008.1, from coordinate 9,639 downwards.
GCGATGATACGCGCGCCGATGGCGGCCTGGATGGGCACCTCGAACTGCTGGCGCGGGATGAGTTTGCGGAGGCGTTCGGTCATGAGGGTGCCGTACGCGTACGCCTTCTCCCGGTGGACGATCGAGCTGAACGCGTCGACCTTCTCACCTTGCAGCAGGATGTCGACCTTCACGAGATCGGCCTCCTGGGATCCGGCAGGCTCGTAGTCGAGGCTCGCGTAGCCCTGGGTCTTCGACTTCAGGTGGTCGAAGAAGTCGAAGACGATCTCGCCGAGCGGCATGTTGTAGCGCAGCTCGACCCGGTCCTCACTGAGGTAGTCCATGCCGAGGAGCGTTCCGCGGCGCTGTTGGCAGAGCTCCATCACCGTGCCGACGTAGTCCTTGGGCAGCAGGATGCCGACCTTGACGACCGGTTCCGAGACGCTCGCGACGCGGCCGTCCGGGTACTCGCTCGGGTTGGTGACCGTGACGGATTCGCCGGTGTCGGTCGTGACCTCGTACGTCACCGACGGGGCCGTGGTGATCAGGTCGAGGCCGAACTCGCGCGACAGCCGCTCCGTGATGATCTCGAGGTGCAGCAGGCCCAGGAATCCGCAACGGAACCCGAAGCCCAGCGCGACGGAGGTCTCCGGCTCGTACTGGAGTGACGCGTCCGACAGCTTCAGCTTGTCGAGCGCCTCACGCAGATCGGCGTAGTCGCTGCCGTCGATCGGGTAGATGCCGCTGAAGACCATCGGCTTGGGGTCGGTGTAGCCGGCCAGCGCTTGTCCTGCGGGCTTGCGGTGGTTGGTGATCGTGTCGCCGACCTTCGACTGGCGCACGTCCTTCACGCCGGTGATGAGGTAGCCCACCTCGCCGACGCCGAGGCCCCGGGTGGGAACCGGCTCGGGGCTGGAGACACCGATCTCGAGCAGGTCGTGGGTCGCTCGCGTGGACATCATCTGGATGCGCTCGCGCGGTTCGAGTTTGCCGTCGACCATGCGGACGTATGTCACGACGCCGCGGTACGCGTCGTAGACGGAGTCGAAGATCATGGCGCGCGCCGGGGCGTCGGCGTCGCCGACCGGCGCGGGGATGCGCTCGACGATGCGGTCGAGCAGCTCCTCCACCCCCATGCCCGTCTTGCCCGAGACCCGCAGCACGTCGGCGGGGTCGCCGCCGATGAGGTTCGCAAGCTCTGCGGCGTACTTCTCCGGATCGGCGGCGGGCAGATCGATCTTGTTGAGCACCGGAATGATCTGGAGGTCGTTCTCCAGCGCCAGGTAGAGGTTCGCGAGGGTCTGCGCCTCGATGCCCTGCGCGGCATCCACGAGAAGGATGGCGCCCTCGCAGGCGGCCAGCGAGCGCGAGACCTCGTACGTGAAGTCGACATGGCCGGGCGTGTCGATCATGTTCAGTGCGAAGGTGCCGTCGGTCGTCGCCCACGGCATGCGGACGGCCTGCGACTTGATCGTGATGCCGCGCTCGCGCTCGATGTCCATACGGTCGAGGTACTGCGCACGCATATCGCGGTCCGAGACCACGCCGGTGATCTGCAGCATGCGGTCGGCCAGCGTGGACTTGCCGTGGTCGATGTGGGCGATGATGCAGAAATTGCGGATCAGCTCTGGAGGGGTCGCAGACGGCTCGAGAGGCTTCAGGGCGCGGGGTGACATGTCCCGAGCAGTCTACCGGCGTCTGCGGCGGCGCCCCCGCGCCGCTGCGCGCGGGACTCTAGCGTCCCCGTCGCGCGACGCGCCAGGGCCGCGCAGGATGAGAAAGAGCTAACCGCTCATTCTCTTGCCGCCGCGATCCGCGCCACAGAAGCTCGATCTCACGTTCGATGGGACCGGATGTCGTGCGGCGTTCACTTCGGTGAAACCTTTTCGTCTCACAGCCACCTCATCATCGGCACTCAATCACCGAAGAGGACCGCCGTGTATGCGGCTGTCCGCTGTTGCATGCGAAATCAGGGAGAACACGTGTCAGATCCGACACCGGACGCCATGCGTCCCACCGCCGAGAGGCGGAAGCGACGCTCGTTCGTCGCCGCCATCACCGCCGGAGCCCTCGCCCTCACCGGCGCGGGTCTGGCCGCTCTTCCCGCTCGGGCGGCGGTCTCCGCGGACGCCGCCGTGCTCATCAACGAGGTCTACGGCGGGGGCGGCAACAGCAAGGCCACCTACACGCACGACTTCGTGGAACTCGTGAACGTCTCGTCGGCGCCGGTCAGCCTCGACGGCTGGACGCTGCAGTACGCCGCAGCAGGCGGCGACAACAAGTTCTCGGCGCAGCCCCTCAGCGGCACCATCGCCGCCGGACGCACATTCCTCGTCCAGGAGGCGAAGGGGCAAGGCGGGACGACGCCCCTTCCCACACCGGATGCCGTCGGCTCGCTCGCGCTGAGCGGGACGACCGGCAAGGTCGCCCTCGTCTCCAGCTCGGCCGCCATCACCGGGCCGAACGATGCGGGCGTCGTCGACTACGTGGCCTGGGGAGACTCCGCGACACCCGCGGCCGGCTCCCCCGCTTCCGCGACCGAGAACGCGACCAGCATCTCGCGTAACGCGTCGCACACCAACACTGCCGTCAACAGCGCGGACTTCGCCGTGGGCGCCCCCACTCCGCAGAACTCCGCCTCCGGCGCGGAGCCGACGCCCGGGCCGACCGGTACCGCGTCCCCCACTCCCCAGCCCACGACGACGTCCACCCCGACGCCGCAGCCGACGTCGACGGGAACCCCCGGCACCGAGACGATCACATCGATCGCCGCGATTCAGGGATCCGCCGACAAGACGCCGCTGAACGGTCAGACGGTTACGACGGAAGGCGTCGTCACCGCTCACTACGCGACGGGCGGCTACAACGGCTACGTCATCCAGACGCCCGGAACGGGCGGCACGGTCGATCTGAGCACCCACACGGCATCCGACGCCATCTTCGTCTATGCGAAGACTTCGGCCGTGGCCAGCGAGGTCGCACTCGGCGACACCGTGCGCGTCACCGGCACGGCGGGCGAGTTCAACGGGCTTACCCAGCTCACCGTCGACGCCGGCAAGGCGACGAAGATCGCGGATGCTGCGAAGCCCACCCCCGTCGTGCTCACCACCTGGCCGAGTGCCATCACTCAGCGCGAGAGCCTCGAGTCGATGCTCGTCAGCGTCTCGAGCACCTTCACGGTCACCAACACCAACAACACGAACCGGTACGGCGAGGTCGGCCTTGCGGCAGGCGCGGGCGTTCTTCGTCAGCCCACCGACGTCGCGCGGCCCGGATCCTCCGAGGCCGAAGCCGTCGCGGCCGACAACCTGGCCCGCGGCGTCATCCTCGACGACGGCGGTTCGCTCGACTACGCCGCGCGGGCGAACAAGGGTGCGGGCGCGCTGCTCAACGGCGACCTGACTCCGGCCTATGTCTCGCTCGACAAGCCGGTCGTCGTCGGCGGCACGGCATCGTTGAGCGGCACGTTCGTGCTCGACTACCGCAACAACGCATGGAAGCTGAACCCGGTGTCCTTCCTCGCCGGCGATGGCAAGACGCAGGGGCAGGCGAGCTTCACCAACCCGCGCACCGCGGCTCCCGCCTCGGTCGGCGGTGACCTCAGCGTGGGTTCGTTCAACGTGCTCAACTACTTCACGACGCTCGGCTCGTCCGATGCGTCCTGCCAGCCGTACACCGACCGCGCCGGCGTCGGCACGAACGTGCGCGGCGGCTGCGACCTGCGCGGTGCGTGGGGTGCGGCGGACCTCGCCCGTCAGCAGTCGAAGATCGTCTCGGCCATCAACACGCTGGATGCCTCGGTGGTCGGTCTCATGGAGATCGAGAACTCGGCCAAGTCCACGCCGTCGACGCCGGACAAGGCCGTCTCGACCCTCGTCGCGGCGCTCAACGCCGCTGCGGGAAGCGAGAAGTGGGCCTACGTCCCGGCATCCGCTCAGCTGCCCGATGCGTCGCAGCAGGACGTCATCCGCAACGCGATCATCTATCAGCCGGCACGGGTCGCCCCGGTCGGCGATGCGCTCGCGCTGGGGACGCAGTCCGGCTCAGGGCAGGCCTTCGACAACGCACGCGAGCCGATCGCGCAGAAGTTCGCGCCCGCGGGTGGCGGCGAGCCGTTCCTGTTCGTCGTGAACCACTTCAAGTCGAAGGGTTCCAGCGGCGCCAGCGGATCGCAGGCCGACCAGAAGGACGGCCAGGGTGCCTGGAACCCGGCGCGCGTCGCTCAGGCGACCGCTCTGCGGGACTGGGTCTCTTCGATCACCACGACCGGCGAGGCCGCCATCCTCGTCGGCGACTTCAACTCCTACACCCAGGAGGACCCGCTGAAGGTCCTCTACGACGCGGGCTACACGGATGCCGAGTCGGCGCTGAAGGTGGGGCGTTCCACCTACTCGTTCGACGGTCTCTCGGGTTCGCTCGACCACGTGCTGCTGAACGTGGCGGCCGGCAAGCGCGTCACCGGAGGGGATGTCTGGAACATCAACTCGGGCGAGTCGGTGGCGCTGGAGTACAGCCGCTACAACAACCACGGCACGCTGTTCTGGCAGGACGGTCCGTATCGCTCGAGCGATCACGATCCGCTGAAGGTCGGTCTGTCCGCGCGCAAGAGCGCACCGACGATGATCGACATCCTGACGATCAACGACTTCCACGGTCGCATCGAAGCCGGTAGCCAGGGCGAGGCGGGAGCCGCCGTTCTCGCCGGGGCCGTCGCCGCCAAGAAGGCGAAGAACCCGAACACGATCCTGGTTTCGGCCGGCGACAACATCGGGGCGTCGACCTTCACCTCGCTGATCCAGCAGGACAGCCCGACCATCGATGCTCTCAAGGCGTCCGGCCTGGAGGTGTCGGCTGTCGGCAACCACGAGTTCGACCGTGGCTTCGACGACCTCAAGGGCCGCGTTCTGCCGCGCTTCGGCGGTAACACCGACGTCAAGAACGTGACGCCGGAGCAGATCGCGGCGGGCTCGCCCTACGCGCTCGGCGCCAACGTGTACCAGAAGGGCACGAAGACGCCGGCGCTCCCGGAGTACGCCGTGAAGACGATCGACGGCGTGCGCGTCGCGTTCATCGGCACCGTCACGACCGACACGGCACGCATGGTCGATCCGCAGGGAATCAAGGACATCGACTTCGGCGACCAGCTCGAGGCGGCCAACCGCGTCGCCGACAAGATCTCCAACGGTGATCTGGCCGATGTCACGGTGCTGCTGACGCACTCCGGGTCGTCGGTGTCGAACCAGTGCGATGCGGTCGCCACCGACCCGTCGGACTTCGGCACCCTCATCCGCGGGGCATCCAGCCACATCGACGCCATTGTCTCCGCGCACACGCACCAGACATACGCGTGCAACGTGCAGGTGGGCTCCAGCGGGAAGCTGCGACCGGTCATCCAGGCGGCGGAGTACGGCAAGGCGCTCGGCCAGCTGTCGCTGCAGTACGACACCGACGCTCACGAGCTGGTGTCGGCGACCGGATCGACGCAGGCGCTCGCCAAGGCCTACCCGGCCGATGCGGCGGTCGCCTCGATGGTCGCCGGCTTCACCGCGCAGGCCATCACGATCGGTTCCAAGCCGGTCGGTGCCATCACGGCTGACATCCTGCGCGGCGGGAAGGGCGGCTCGGACCGCGGAGTCGAGTCGACGATGGGCAACACCGTCGCCGACATCTACCTCTGGGCCACGAGCACCAACCCGGCCTACGCGGGCACGAAGGCGCAGATCGCGCTGATGAACCCGGGTGGACTGCGTGCCGACCTCTTGCGGACCGGAGACGGCACGGTGACCTTCAAGGAACTCGCCGCCGTGCAGCCGTTCGCGAACACGCTCGTCACGGTGACCCTCACCGGTGCCCAGCTGAAGGACATCCTGACGCGCCAGTGGCAGTCGACCGGCGACCGTCCCAAGCTGCACCTGGGCGTCTCGAAGGGCTTCACCTACGAGTACACCGAGGATGCACCGCTCGCCGGCCAGACGGCGTCGCGGTCGGGACACATCGTGTCGATGTCGCTGGATGGGAAGAAGATCAGCGACGCCGACACCTTCACGGTGGTGACGAACTCGTTCCTCGCCAACGGCGGGGACGGCTTCACGCCGTTCGCGCAGGGAACCGCCCGCACCGACACCGGTCAGGTCGACCTCGACGCGACGCTCGCCTACGCAGCGGCGGTCAAGCCGATGGCGCCCTCGCCGGTCGGACGCGCTGTGCTGGTCACCACCACCGCACCGACGCCGGACCCGACCTCGAGCGCGTCCCCGACCGGTTCGCCCTCCCCGACGGGCGCCCCGACCGGTGCGCCGTCTCCGTCGCCGTCGACGACGCTGCCGAGCACCGGCGGTGCGGCGGCGGGTGTGTCGAGCGCGGGGCTGTCGGCCGATGGGCGCATCGAGCGCGGCGCGTCGTTCACGGTGACCCTCACCGGGCTGGGCGCGCGCGAACAGGTGGTCGCCACGCTGAACAGCGATCCGATCGTCATCACCGGCATCCCGGCCGCTGATGCCGCGGGCCGCGTGACGTTCACCGTGACCGTGCCGTCGACGCTCCCGCTGGGTACTCACCACCTCATCGTGTTGGGTGCCGACGGACGGGTCGTGCTGAACCTTCCGCTGCAGGTGGTCGGCGAAGGCACACTCGCCACCACGGGCGCCGAGCTCCCCTGGGGTCTCGCGCTCGGCGGAGCGTTCCTGCTCGCGGCCGGCCTGCTGCTCGCGATGACACGTCGTCGTCGGAGCCTCATGGGCTGATCGCTCGCACCCGAGGCCCCGGCCCCGCTTCGGCGGGTGTCCGGGGCCTCGTGCGTGCCTGCGCGCACGTCGGGTCCGGCGCCGCACCGACTGCTTAGGCTGAAGACCATGGCGACGACGGTGGTGATGGTGCACGGCATCCGTACCTCGGCGACGATGTGGCGCGCGCAGGTCGAGCATCTGCACGGCCGCGGCATCGACGCGGTCGCGCTCGATCTCCCGGGCCACGGTGCGCGGATGGGCGAGCCCTTCACGCTCGACGGCGCATTCGCGACGATCGACGGCGCGGTGCGCGATGCCGCCACACGCGGTCGTGTGCTGCTCGTCGGCCACTCCATGGGCGGTCTCGTGTCCATCGAGTACGTCGGCGCGGCGGAGCGCCCGCCGGTCGACGCGTTCATCGCGGCATCCTGCACCGCGATCCCGCGCGGCGTGGCGCTGCAGACCTATCGCACGCTCGCTCGCGGCTTCGATCGGCTTCCCCGCCGCGGCGCACCGATCGCCGAGTGGGTGCTCGATCGCACGCTGCCCGTCGAGACGAGGGCCGACTTCGGCGCCGGTGGGTATGCGTATGACGCGCAGGACACCGCGCTGCGCAGCCTGTCGGTGCTCGACCTGCTCGCCGCGCTGCGTCGCATCGCGGTGCCGACGTGGTTCGTGAACGGGCAGTTCGATCAGTTGCGCATCAACGAGAGGCTGTTCACGTCTCTGGTGCCCGCCGCGGAGCTCATCGTGGTGCCACGTACCTCGCACCTGGTCACCGCGATGCGTCCGCGGGTCTTCAACGCCGTTGTGGATCTGGCGCTGGCGACGATGGATGCCGGGACTCAGCCCGCACCATCAGGGTCATGAGTCCGCCGAGCACCGACAGCACGGCGCCGCCGAGGAACAGCAGCCAGAACCCCCCGACGGCGGCGACGAGGCCGGCGCCGACGAGCGGTCCCAGCAGCTGCCCCAGGCTCGCCGCAACGGTGACGAAGCCCAGGTCGCGCGCGCTGTCCTCGGCAAACGGCAGGAGGTCGGTGCCGAGTGCGAGCCCGACGGCCATGTATGCGCCGTACCCGACGCCCAGCAGTGCGGCCGCCACGAGGGCGATGTCGAAGGACGGGAACACCGCGAGCAGCAGAGCGGCAGCGCCCTGCACGAAGGCCGCGGCGACCGTCATGCCGCGTCGGCGTCCGGTGCGGTCCGAGATCGCCCCGGCGACGACGGAGGCCACGACGACGAAGACGGTGTAGACGACGATGAGCAGCAGCAGTTCGTCCTGCGCGTCGGCCGGGTCGCGGTGCAGCCCGTAGAGAAGGAAGAACAGCAGCAGGCCGGTACCGAGCGCGTTGCCGATGTTGACGACGAGACGCCCCCACAGCATCCACGCGAAATCGCGGTCCCGGAATGCGGCGAAGCGCTCCGCGGCGGAGAGACGGGTGCGTGCGGTGGCGGAAGCGGCGGGTGCGGGCGGGTCGGGCAGCAGCAGGGCGCCGAGGCCGCCCGCGATCAGCAGGACGCCGCCGAGGACGAGATACCCCGCGATCACGCCCAGGCCGAGAAGGACGATGACCCCCACGCCGACGACGACTCCGAGGGCCTGCGAGGACGAGATCGAGGCGGAAGCGGTGCCGCGCTGCTCGGTGAGCTGGTCGGCGATCATCGCGGTGAACGCTGCGGATGCGACGGCGAGACCGACGGAGACGCCGATCCACGAGATCGCCACCGTCCACGGGCCCGTGGCGAACGCGAGGCCGATCAGCGAGAAGACGCCCAGTACCACTCCCCCGAGCGCCCACGGACGACGCCTGCCGAAGGCGCCGCGGGTGCGATCGCTCATGCCGCCGGCGAGTGGGCCGGCGATGACACCCGCGAGGCCGCCGGCTGCCAGAACCGTCCCCGAGGACACCACTCCCGAGATCCACCGGTCGGCGTCGCCGGGGGTGTTCAGCTGCAGCGGGATGAGCAGCTGCAGCGGGGTCAGCTGGGCTGTCCAGATCGCCAGCCACGCGAGGGTGAACAGTGTGAACCATGCGGCACCGGCGCGTCGGGGCGCGTTCCGGGTGCTCGGGTCTGGCGAGGCGGCAGTCACGGCGACTCCTTCGTCGGCGGGCCTCGTCGATGAGGCCGAACGAGCCGATTATGCCGCACGCCCGGCGCCGGAGCCCGCATTGCGGGGGCGGCGCGCGGCGACCTGATAGACTCGGTGATTGGCTTGCGTGTGGGTCCCACCCCGCACGCCGCCGGAGGCGTCCCTCTACCGCTACCCCGGCACATCCATCGAAAACCGAACGAAAGAGCCGTCGAACGTGGCGAACATCAAGTCGCAGATCAAGCGCAACAAGACCAACGAGAAGGCGCGCGAGCGCAACAAGGCCGTCAAGAGCGAGCTGAAGACCGAGGTGCGTCGCACCCGCGAGGCGATCGCCGCCGGCGACAAGGCCGCTGCCGAGAAGGCGCTCGCGAAGGCGTCCAAGAAGCTCGACAAGGCCGTGAGCAAGGGCGTCATCCACGAGAACCAGGCCGCGAACCGCAAGTCGTCGATCGCGAAGCAGGTCGCCGCTCTCTGAGCCGCGTCCACATCATCGAAGGCCCGTCCCCGCATCCGCGGCGGCGGGCCTTCGTCGTCGGTGGGCACGGTGCACGCGCGTGAGCGAGCGCGTGTTCGTCGGTCCTGTCTGGTCGTTCATTCGTGACGGATGCGACCAGACGGGACGGATGAGCGCGGGGTCGGATGCGCCGCAGAGTGACGGATGCGGCATCCCCCGCGCTCAGGCGCCGTAGGGGGCGCGGGTGGCGATGATCGTGATGAGGCGCTCCACGGCGAAGACGGGATCGCGTGAGGCGCCTTTGACCTCGGCATCCGCCCGCGCCGCCGCCTGGATGGCGAGGCCGAGGCTCGCCTCGTTCCACCCCGTGAGGTCACGACGGG
>NZ_JAUF01000007.1:0-36304 GCF_000585455.1 Microbacterium sp. MRS-1 | reverse complement strand
CCTCCGCATGCTCCTCGCCGCCGGCGGACTCACCCCATGACCCCCACCGAATGTCCGAAGAGCCATCAATCTCGTCGCCGGCCTCGGCTGAGCCGCCGCCCCCTCCGGCACGGGGTTAGAGTGACCCGGTGAGTATGGGCATGGGGGGAATGGGGCCGGGTGGTCGTCCGGCGGCCTTCCGCGGTGTCGACGAGGGGGCCCAACGACGACGGAATGCCGAGGCCCCGGTCATCCCGAACCTCGGCGCTCGGGTCGTCGCCCTGTTCCGCCCCTACCGTGTGCGCATTCTGGTGACGGCGGTGATGGTCGTCGTCGGCGCGGCGATCGGTGTCGTCCCGCCCCTCATCGTGCAGCGCATCTTCGACGACGCGCTGTTTCCCACGGACGGTGCGCCTCCCGATCTCGCGCTCCTGTTGCGGTTGGTGCTCACCATGATCGGGCTGTTCCTGTTCTCCGCCGTGCTCGGCGTCACGCAGACCTGGCTCACCTCGACGGTCGGGAATCGTGTCACCGGAGACCTGCGGGTCCGCCTGTTCGATCACCTGCAGGCGATGGAGCTGGGCTTCTTCACCCGGACGAAGACCGGGGTCATCCAGTCGCGGCTGCAGAACGACGTCGGCGGCGTCTCGGACGTCTTGACCAACACCATCACCAGCATCCTCGGCAACACGGTGACCGTGATCTCCGCGCTCGTCGCCATGATCCTGATCGACTGGCGGCTGACCATCATCGCCGTGATCATGATGCCCGCGCTCGTGCTCGTGCAGAGGCGGGTGGGGCAGGTGCGGGCCCGTATCGCGGGGCAGACGCAGGAGTCGCTGAGCGAGTTGACCAGCATCACCCAGGAGACGCTGTCGGTCAGCGGCATCCTTCTGTCTAAGGCCTTCAACCGCCAACGGGCGGAGTCGGAGCGCTACCGCGCAGAGAACCTCAACCAGGTGCGTCTGCAGGTGCGCCGGGCCATGAGCGGACAGGGCTTCTTCGCCGTCGTGCAGGTCATCATGGCCTCGGTGCCCGCCGTCATCTATCTGGTGTCGGGCTACCTCATCGCGGGCGGTACCGGCGCGATCACGGCCGGCGCCGTCGTCGCCTTCACCACGGTGCAGGCGCGCCTGCTCCAACCGCTCATGGGGCTGATGCGTGTGGCGCTGGATCTGCAGACCTCCCGGGCCCTGTTCGCGCGCATCTTCGAGTACCTCGACTTGACGCCGGCCATCGTCGACGCTCCCGACGCGATCGACGTCGCGCGGGCCCCCGGGCCGATCGGACGGGTCGAGTTCCGCGACGTCGTCTTCCGCTATCCGGATGCCGCGGGCGACACCCGCCCGACGCTCGACGGAGTGTCCTTCGTCGCCGAGCCCGGCCAGCACATCGCTTTCGTGGGGCCGTCCGGCGCGGGCAAGACCACCATCGTCTACCTTGCTCCGCGTCTGTACGAAGCGTCCGAGGGCGCCGTCGTCTTCGCCGGGCGGGATGTGCGGGGGCTCACCCAGGACTCGATCGTGGAGAACGTCGGCATCGTGTCACAGGAGACCTACCTGTTCCACGCCACCATCGCCGACAACCTCCGCTACGCGAAGCCCGATGCCACCGACGAGGAGCTCGTGGCGGCGTGCACGGCGGCGAACATCCACCACGCCATCGCGAGCTTCGAGCACGGCTACGACACGGTCGTCGGCGAGCGCGGCTATCGGCTCTCGGGCGGCGAGAAGCAGCGGATCGCGATCGCGCGCGTACTGCTGAAGGATCCACCGGTGCTGCTGCTGGACGAGGCCACGTCGGCTTTGGACACCGTCTCGGAACGGGTCGTGCAGGAAGCGCTGGACAATGTGGCGCGGGGGCGCACGACCATCTCCATCGCACACCGGCTGTCCACCGTCGTCGGTGCCGATGTCATCCATGTCGTCGAAGCGGGGCGCATCGTGGAGTCGGGAACCCATTCCGAACTCCTCGCCCAGGGCGGGCTCTATGCGGAGCTGGCCCTCGAGCAGATGGCGGCTGCGACGATCGAGGGCCTGGAGGCGCAGGCGCGGGAACAGGCCTGAAAGAGCTCAGGCCGGTTTGTTCCCGTCTTCGGACCCGATCGCGTCCGTGGGGGCCGGGATCGGCTCGTTCTCGGCGATCGCCTTCGGCTTCGGGTTGACGAGCTCCTCCGTGGAGAGGGCCGCGAGCTCGTCGATCTCGGCACGGATCGCGGCGAGATCGGGACCCGTAGGACGATCGGGGAGGTGAGCGGCGTCGGAATCGGTCATCCGCTCAGCATATCTCCGGCTCGTCTCACCACAGTTCAGCCGCGCTGCGCAACCGGGCCGCGGCGTGGTCGAGTTCGATGGACTCGGCACCCGCACGGTCGTGGAGGGCGCGGATGAACGTGCCGAGCGTGCGTCGGTAGGCGTCGTCGGGGCTGTCTTGCGCGATGCGAACGAGCGGAGGGACGTCCATCTCCAGAATGAGACGGATGCGGGCACGGACGGCGGCGCGCTGGCCGGCGCCGTCGAGCACGGCGATGCCTCCGCTGAGCGCGTCGAGATAGTCCACGAGCACGGGGAGCAGATTCTTGTTCTGCGTGATCGATGAGCCGTCCGCGCGCTCTCGCCAGTGGACGACGACGTCGGGGATGACGTCGATGGCGCGCGCGGCCGTGTAGAGGCGTTGCGCGACCAGCTGATCTTCGTAGAGCTTGCCCTCGGGAAAGCGCAGGCCCGTCCGCCGCCACAGCTCCACCCGGCTGAGCTTCGACCACGCCACGACGTTGCCGGAAACCTGGGGATGCGCCGCCAGCGTCGTCGCGAGCCGCGGCGGATCGGTGGCGGCGCGAACCCACGGCTGCACGGGACCGGGACGGTAGACGCCGGCCTCATCGGCGCGCAGCCGCACGTAGGCGCCCACGACGACGTCGCTGCCAGAGCGCGTGAGCGTGTCGACGAAGCGTTCCAGTGCGCGCGGGGTGAGCACGTCGTCGGCATCCAGGAATCCGACGAACGGTGTCTCGACGAGATCCAGTCCGGTGTTGCGGGCAGCCGACAGCCCGCGCGCGACGGGATGGCTGACGACATGGAAACGATCGTCGGATGCCGCCGCCGCCGCAAAGACCTCCCCGGTCGCATCGAGGGATCCGTCGTCGACCAAGATGGCGCGCCAGCTCGTGAGCGTTTGGGCGCGGAGGGAGTCCACGGCCTCGTGCGCGTAGGCGGCGACGTCGCGTCCGGGGACGATGACGGTGACGGTGACGACGGGTGTGCTCACGGCCCCGATCGTACCGCCGTCACCGATGCGGCGACCGCGTCCGCGGCGGCATCGAGCAGCGCTGCGGCCCGCTCCTCGTCGCCGGCCCCGAAGTCATGGCCGAAACTGAAGCGCACGGCGGTCTGGGCGAGCTCCGGGGTGATGCCCAGCGCGAGCAGCACATGGGACGGCTCGTCGCTTCCGGCGGCGCACGCGGAGCCGCTGGAGGAGACGACGCCACGGCGTTCGAGCTCGAGCAGCACCGACTCGCCGCTGGTTCCCGCGAAGGTGAAACTGGCCAAGGAGGGCAGGCGACGCACGGGGTGACCGGTGAGCTGCGAGGAGGGGACGAGGGCCAGCACGCGGGCGGTGAAGCGGTCGCGCAGCGCGCCGACGCGTGCCGCTGCGGCGAGGCGCTCGCGCTCCGCGATCTCCAGGGCGGTTGCGATCGCGACCGCGCCGGCGACGTTCTCGGTGCCGCTGCGCCGCTCGCGCTCCTGGCCGCCGCCGTGGAGCAACGGTTCCAGAGGCACGCGGCCTCGGATCGCGAGCACGCCGATGCCCGGGGGAGCCCCGATCTTGTGTCCGGCGACCGAGATCGCATCGGCTCCGGTGTCGGCCAGCGGCAGCCAGCCCGCCGCCTGTACGGCGTCGACGTGCAGCGCGACGCCGGCCGCGCGCGTCACCGCGGCGATCGCGCCCAGATCCTGAACCGTGCCGACCTCGTTGTTCGCGTAGCCGACCGACACGAGCGCGGTCTCGGGGCGAAGCGCCGCGGCGATGTCCGCGGGCGCGACGAGGCCCGTCGCGTCCACGGGCAGCCGGGTGATGGTCGCGCCGTGCACACGCTCCAGGTACCCGCAGGAGGCGAGGACGGCTTCATGCTCGATGGGCGTGGTGATCACGTGCATCGGAGCGCTTCGGCCTCCGCCGCGATGCAGCGCCGTGCCGATCGTGATGCCCTTCACCGCCAGGTTGTCCGCTTCGGTGCCACCCGAGGTGAAGACGATGTCGGCGGGGCGCATGCCGAACACGGCGGCGACGCGCCGTCGCGCATCCGAGAGGACGGATGCCGCGGCCTCACCGACCGTGTGGTGGCTGGACGGATTACCGAACCGATCGCCGAGGTAGGGCAGCATCGCCTGGACCACGTCGGGACGTACCGGGGTGGTGGCAGCGTGATCGAGATAGAACATCGCTTCCTCGCGGGTCAGGCACCGCCGCCGTTGCTCGCGACGCGGGCGTCCAGGCCCAGATCGAGGGCACGGGCGGAATGCGTCAGGGCTCCGACGGAGATCACGTCGACGCCCGTAGCCGCGATCTCGGACACGGTGTCCAGGCTCACTCCGCCCGACGCCTCGACCGTGGCGCGTCCGGCGATGAGTGCGACCCCGGCGCGGAGGTCGTCGAGCGCGAAGTTGTCGAGCATGATCGTGCCGATGCGCGCGGCGCCGCCGCCGGCGGCGAGGACGGGTTCGATCTGCTCCAGCCGGTCGACCTCCACCTCGACGTGGGTCGTGTGGGGCAGGGCGGACAATGCGCGACGCAGTGCGGTCGTCAGATCGCCGCCGTCGGCGGTCAGCACCGCGAGGTGATTGTCCTTGGCCATCACGGCGTCCGACAGCGAGTAGCGGTGGTTGTGACCGCCGCCGCTGCGGACAGCGTGGCGTTCGAGCGCCCGCAGCCCCGGAGTCGTCTTGCGGGTATCGGCTATCCGCGCGCCGGTGCCGGCGACCGCGTCGACGTAGCGCGCGGTGAGGGTGGCGATGCCGCTCATGCGCTGCACGAGGTTGAGACCCACCCGTTCGGCCGTCAGGACGCCGCGTGCCGGCCCACTGACGGTCGCGAGCACATCTCCTGCGCCGAAGGCCGCGCCATCGGCAGTCGCCACGGTGACGGCGGTGGCGGGGTCGGTGAGGGCGAACGCCGCCGCGAAGACGTCGCCGCCGCTGAACACGCCGGCCTCTCGTGCGACCAGGTCTGCCGTCGCGACGGCATCGGCCGGGATCAGATAGTCGCTGGTGACGTCACCCCACGGCGCGTCCTCCTCGAGAGCGGCGATGACGACGCGCTCGATCTGGCGTGCGGTCAGCATGCCGACCCCTGAAGCTCGCGTCGCGCCGGGGCGGATGGCGCGGACGCATCCTCGTCGCGGCGCGCGTGCGCGCCCACCGATGCGGTGCGGGCGAGCGCGGCATCCACCAGGCAGGCGGCCACCAGGAGCAGGTTGGCATCTTCGAACTCCGCCTCCGTCCGCGGCGTGCGCTGCCCGACCCGCCAGCTGCCGATCACGGCGGCGGCGTGGCGCAGACCCACCGCATCACGGACGAGCCCCGCGTGCGCCCACATCAGCTCCTGCAGCGCAGCTCGATGCCACGCCGCCGCCGCTGCGGCGAAATCTCCCGCCGGGGCGGTCGCCGCAGCGGACGGCGCGGTGACGGGCCACGCACCGGACGCGGTGTCGCCGACGATCGCGTCACCGGCACGTGCGCCGAACACGGCTCCCTCCAGCAGCGAGTTCGAGGCGAGCCGGTTCGCGCCGTGCACGCCGGTGCGCGCGACCTCGCCCACCGCATACAGTCCCGCGACGCTCGTGCGCCCCTGGAGGTCGGTGACCACGCCCCCCATCAGATAGTGCGCGGCCGGCGTCACCGGAATCGGCTCCTGCGACCAGTCCAGCCCGCGCTCTCGCACGGCGGCGTCGATCGTGGGGAACCGGCGCCGAAGGAAGGCGCCGGCCCTCTTGCGCGCCGATCCTGTCGCGGCGGTGTCCAGGCCCAGGCCGGTCGCGTCGAGGAGCACCGGCTCGCCGCCCTGGCCCTCCATCACCGCGGCGATCGCGCGGGCGACCACGTCGCGGGGTGCGAGCTCGGCGTCGGGGTGGAGGTCGAGCATGAAACGCCGCCCCTCCTGGTCGCGCAGGACCGCCCCTTCGCCGCGCACGGCTTCCGAGACGAGGAAGGGTTCCGTGCCCTCGACGGACAGGACGGTGGGATGGAACTGCACGAACTCCAGGTCGCAGACGCTCGCGCCGGCACGCACGGCCGCGGCGATGCCGTCGCCGGTGGCGACGGCGGGGTTGGTGGTGTGCGCGTAGAGCTGACCGACACCCCCGGTCGCCAGCACGACGGCATCCGCCGGGATCCGATCGCGCCGCGTGTCGCCGACCAGGAGGTCGACGCCGCACGCGCGACCGTCGCTGTCGAGGATCAGATCGACGAGGAAGGCGTGCTCGATGACGCGGGCCCCGCTGGCGCGCACGCGTGCAACGAGCGCCTTCTCGATCACGCTCCCGGTCGCGTCGCCCCCTGCGTGGAGCACCCGCGGGTAGGAGTGCGCGGCCTCCAGTCCCTTCACGAGAGCGCCATCGCTGCCGCGGTCGAACGCGACGCCGAGCTCGATGAGTTCACGGATGCGCTCGGGCCCTTCGCTCACCAGGACGCGCACGGCGGCGGGATCACTGAGCCCGGCCCCCGCGACGAGAGTGTCGTGCTCGTGCGCGGCGGCACTGTCGTCGTCGAACATGACGCCTGCGATGCCGCCCTGGGCGTAGCGCGTGTTGGCGTGTTCGAGCACGTCCTTCGTGACGAGGGTCACCCGGCATCCGGATGCCGCGGCGTGCAGCGCCGCGGTGAGCCCCGCGATCCCCGAGCCGACCACGACGACGTCAGGCACGTCGACGCTCACGGCTTGGCCACCAGCATCCGCTCGAGGGCGACGCGTGCGGGGTCGGCGACGTCGGCGGGCACCGTGATGCGGTTCACGACGTCGCCGGCGACGAGGCGCTCGAGCACCCAGGCGAGGTAGCCGGGGTGGATGCGGTACATCGTGGAGCAGGGGCACACCACCGGGTCGAGGCAGAAGATCTCGTGCTGGGGGAACTGCGCCGCGAGACGCTGCACGAGGTTGATCTCGGTGCCGATCGCGAACGTCGTCGGCTCGGTGGCGGCGGCGATGGCCTTGCGGATGTAGTCGGTCGATCCCGCCTCGTCGGCCGCGTCGACGACGGCCATGGGGCACTCCGGGTGGACGATCACGCGCACGCCGGGGTGCTCGGCGCGGGCCTTGTCGATCTGGTCGACCGTGAACCGGCGGTGCACCGAGCAGAACCCGTGCCAGAGGATCACCCGGGCGCTGTCCAGCTCGTCGGCGCTCGAGCCGCCGAGAGGCTTGCGGGGATTCCACATGGGCATCTGCGCCAGGGGCACGCCCATCGCCTTCGCCGTGTTGCGACCGAGGTGCTGATCGGGGAAGAACAGCACCCGGCGCCCGCGGGCGAACGCCCATTCCAGCACGGTGCGCGCGTTCGACGAGGTGCAGACGATGCCGCCGTGCCGCCCGACGAAGCCCTTGATCGCCGCCGAGGAGTTCATGTATGTGACCGGGATCACCGGGACACGCCCGTCGGCATCAGCGGCGGTCAGATCGCCGTAGACGTCTTCGAGCTGCTCCCAGCACTCCTCCACCTCGTCGATGGAGGCCATATCGGCCATCGAGCAGCCGGCGGCGAGGTTGGGGAGGATCACGGCCTGCTCGGGGCGGGAGAGCAGATCCGCCGTCTCAGCCATGAAGTGCACGCCGCAGAACACGATGGCGTCCGCGTCGGGGTGCTCCAGCGCCGCGTTCGCGAGCTGGAACGAGTCCCCGACATAGTCGGCGTGCGTGACCACCTCCTCGCGCTGATAGAAGTGGCCGAGCACGACGACGCGTTCGCCGAGGGTCGCCTTCGCGGCGCGGATACGGGCGTGCAGCTCGTCTTCGGATGCCGTGCGGTACTCCGCCGGAAGTTCGCCCTGACGGGGCGCCCCGGTGGGGATCACGTCGCCCATCGACGAGCCGGGTCCGTATCCGGGGCGCGCGTCGAAGGCCCACGGTCCCGCCGCGAGATCGGTGTTGCAGGTCTCGGCCGTCGACGCGCCGGCGACGATGGCCTGGACGGCGTGGTCGACGCTGGGGTCGACCTCGCCGTCGGGGCGCGGTTGGAGGGTGAGGAAGGTGGCGCTCATATCGTGACCTCTTCGGGAAGGACGGATGGTGCGGCGTCGGCGACCGCGCCGGGTGGCAGGGGCCCGCGTTCGGCGAGCTCCACGTCGTGGTTGTAGCGGTAGAGACGCGCCGGCCGGTGGCTGCCGGTGCGAAACGCGTCGGTGGGGATCAGCGTCCCCGAGTTCTCCACCTGCCGGCGGAAGTTCGCGGGGTCCAGGTCGCGTTCGAGGATCGCCTCGTACACCTCGCGCAGATCAGACAGGGTGAACAGTTCGGGCAGCAGCCCGTGGGCGATGCGGCTGTAGCCGACTTTGTTGCGCAGACGCCACAGCGCGTAGTCGACGATGTGGTTGTGGTCGAAGGCCAGGGCCGGCAGATGCGCCGCGTCGAACCACCTCACGTTGTGGGCGTCCGCGGGAAGCTGGGCGCCTTCGCGCAGCAGCGCCCAGTAGACGATGGACACGACGCGACCCGGGGCGCGGCCGACGTCGCCGAACGCGTAGAGCTGTTCGAGGTAGCTCGGGGCGAGGCCGGTCGTCTCGGCCAGGGTTCGTGAGGCTGCAGCTTCGAGGTTCTCGGCGGCATCCAGCCAGCCTCCCGGAAGGGCCCAGAGTCCCTCGTGCGGATCGCGCGTGCGACGAACCAGCGGCAGCACGACGGCGAGGCGTCCCGACTCGTCGCTGCGCAGGCTGAAGATGACCGTCGAGACGGCGACACGGATCGTGTCGGTCGGGGCGCTTGTTCTTGTCATGATGACCATAACCTCGCAGACGATCTTAGAGTCATCTGGACTTGAAGGGCAAACCCGCGCCGCCGCCGAAAACCCCGATCGCGCTCGACCGGCAGCATTCGTGCAGGAATCGCGGAGCCGTACGCGTTACGGTGTGCGCGGAGGTTCCCCGTGCTGATCGTCGACATCATCGCCGTCGTGGCGCTGCTCCTCGCCCTCGCGTCGGGTCTGGCGCGCGGATTCTTCGCCAGCCTCGGCAGCGTCATCGGGATGATCGCCGGCGCCGCCGCGGCTCTGTGGCTGCTGCCTCTGGTGACCCCGTGGCTGTCCACCGTCGTCCCCTCCGGAGGTTGGCGCACCGCGGCGCTCGCCGTCGCCGCGATCGTGCTCGTCGTCGTCGGGACCGCGTCCGGTACCGCGATCGGGATGGCGATTCGTCGCGGCGTCGACCGTGCGCGGCTGCGTGGACTGGAGCGCTTCCTCGGCGGCGTGCTGACCACGGTGGCCACCGCGTTGGTTCTCGTGCTCGTCTCCTCGGGGCTTGCGACCGCGGGCATTCCGTACGTGTCCTCGGCGGTCGCCTCCTCGCGCGTCATCGGTGCGCTCCAGGCGATCACGCCGCCGCCGGTCCAGGACGCGCTGACCCAGGCGCGCGGCGCTCTGCTCTCGGACGGGCTGCCACGGCTGGAGGCGGCGATCGGTGCGGTGGTCACGCCCACCGACCCGCCGATCACGCTCGACGATCCCGCACTGCAGAACGCCGCCGCCTCCGTCGCCCGCGTGAGCGGCACGGCCTATGCCTGCGGGGTCTCGATGACCGGGTCGGGTTTCGTGGCAGCGCCAGGACTTGTCGTGACGAACGCTCATGTCGTCGCAGGGGTGGACACGCCCGTGGTGGAACTGCCCGGCGGTCGCGCAGGGGAGGGGCGCATCGTGTTGTTCGACCCGGTGACCGACCTCGCGGTGATCTCCATCGGCGGCCTGCCGGCGACGCCCCTCACCGTCGCCGATCCGGCCCCGGCCGGAACGCAGGCCGCCGTGCAGGGCTACCCGCACGGCGGTCCGTTCACGAACGTGTCGGCGGGGATTCTGTCGGTGTCGTCGGTACCCGTGCCCGATATCTACGACTCGTCGGTGAGTCCGAGGGAGATCTACGCCTTGCAGGCGGACGTGCAGCCGGGCAACTCCGGCGGCCCGCTGCTGGATGCCGCCGGCGACGTCGTCGGCGTGGTCTTCGCCCGCGGCGCCGACGGCGAGGGGCGTGGCTACGCGACCACGACGAACGTGCTGCGCCCGGAGCTCGAACGGGTCACGACCGACTCGCCGACCGTCGCGTCGGGACGCTGCACGCGCTAGCCGCTGATGTGCGTCGAGCCAGGCGCTATGCTGACAGGGCAACTGAAGACAGGCCGCATGACGTGTGCGGGAGAGCCCCGGCATCCAGCGTTTCTCGAGGATCCGGGCACCGAAGGAGCAAGCCTCCCCGCCAATCTCTCAGGTCCGCGTACCGCTCGCGTCCGGCCGCTCTGGAAAGCGATCCCGCAGTGGGGGATCCGCCGACGGTGAAAGCCGGTTCCGCGCAGGCGGGTCCGGCGAAACTCTCAGGCTCATGACAGAGGGGGAGTTCCCGGCTGCCGGTCCCGGCATCCGCCCGCCCGATGTCCCGGGGAGAACTCATGCCAGACCTCCGCACCACCGCACTCGCCGATCGCCATGCTGCGCTCGACGCCTCGTTCACCGACTTCGGTGGCTGGAACATGCCCGTGCGCTACACCTCGGATCTCGCCGAGCATCACGCTGTGCGCACCGCCGCCGGCCTGTTCGACATCTCGCACATGGCGGAGTTTCTCGTGACGGGTTCGGGAGCCGCGGCCTTCCTCGACTACGCGCTCGCCGGGCGGATCTCGACCATGACGGTCGGCAAAGCGAAGTACTCGCTTCTGCTCGACGAGAACGGCGGCGTGATCGACGACGTCATCGTCTACCGCACGGGCGACGACCGGTTCCTCGTCATCTCGAACGCCGGCAACCGCGCGCTCGTCGCGGAGGCGTTCGTTGCCCGGGCCGCACACACGCCGGCTGTCGTCGAGGACATCTCCGATCAGACCGCGCTGATCGCGGTGCAGGGTCCACGTGCTCGCGAGATCGTGGAAGCGACCGCCGGCGTCGCCGACGTGGAGCCCGCGCTCGCCGACCTCGGCTACTACGCCTGGTCGCAGGCGCGCTTCCAGGACCAGCCGCTATTCATCGCCCGCACCGGATACACCGGTGAGGACGGCTTCGAGCTGATGCTGTCGAACGCGCTCGCCCCCGCGCTCTGGGACTCGCTGGTCGAGGCGGGGGAGCCGTTCGGACTCGTCCCCGCGGGACTCGCCGCGCGCGACACCCTCCGTCTCGAAGCGGGCATGCCGCTGCACGGCCATGAGCTGTCGACCGCGATCCTGCCCGCCCAGGCGGGGCTCGGGCGCGTCGTCGCGGCCGACAAGGACGAGTTCGTCGGCAAGGCCGCCGTCGCGGTGGACGCCACCGACCGGCCCGTGCTGGTCGGTTTCGTCGCCGAGGGCCGTCGCGCCGGCCGCGCCGGCTACGCCGTGGTGGATGCCGACGGCAACGTGGTGGGTGAGATCACGAGCGGGGCGCTGAGCCCGACGCTCGGACACCCCATCGCGATGGCCTTCGTGCCCCCGAGCTTCGCCGACCCCGGCACCTCGCTCTTCATCGACGTGCGGGGCACTCTGATCCCCGCGACCGTGACCGCTCTGCCTTTCTACCGGAGGACCGCATGACCGACCTGACCACCCTCAAGTACACCGAAGAACACGAGTGGGTCGCCCTCGCGGGCGACGTCGCCACCGTCGGGATCACGGACTACGCCGCCGAAAAGCTCGGCGACGTCGTCTATGTCGACCTGCCCGCGGTGGGCTCCACCGTCACCGCGAACACGGTGTGCGGCGAGATCGAGTCCACGAAGTCGGTCGGTGAGCTCTACGCGCCGCTGTCCGGCGAGATCGTCGCCGTCAACGACGCCGTCGTGGACGACCCGTCTCTCGTCAACAGCGGCGCGTTCGAGGGAGGATGGCTCGTGAAGATCCAGGTCGACCCGGCCGATGTCGACGGCCTCCTGGATCGGACCGCCTACGTCGCACTCACGGGCGGCGAGGAGTGAACACGGCCCCCTTCCGCGATCGGCACATCGGCACGGACGCCTCCGCCCAGGCGCAGATGCTCAACGTGCTCGGCTACGAGAGCGTGAATGCCCTCGTCGAGCGGGCGGTCCCGGCATCCATCCACGCCGCGCCCGTCGTGGACGGTGCGATCCCTTTCGCTGCCACTGAGGCCGAGGCGCTCGCAGAACTGCGCGAGCTCGCCTCGCAGAACCGGCCCGCGCGCGCCATGATCGGGCTCGGCTACTACGACACGCTCACGCCGTCCGTCATCGCGCGCAACGTCTTCGAGAACCCCTCCTGGTACACGGCCTACACCCCTTACCAGCCGGAGATCTCGCAGGGTCGGCTCGAGGCCCTCATCAACTTCCAGACGATGGTCACCGACCTCACCGGTCTCGCCACGGCCAACGCCTCGATGCTCGACGAGGCGACCGCCGTCGTGGAGGGGATGCTCGTCGCCCGCCGCGCCTCGAAGGCGCAGAGCCCCGTGTTCCTCGTGGATGCCGACGCCCTGCCCCAGACGAAGGCCCTGCTCGTTCATCGTGCGGCGGCTCTCGGCATCGAGATCGTCGAGGCCGACCTTGCCGCCGATGGTGTGCCCCTCGACGCGGCAGGCGCGTTCGGCGCCTTCGTGCAGTACCCCGGAGCCTCCGGACGCGTGTGGGACCCGTCCGCCGTGATCGGCGCCGTGCAGGCGCAGGGCGGCCTCGTCGTCGTCGCGGCCGATCTGCTGGCGCTGACGCTGCTGCGCTCGCCGGGCTCGCTCGGCGCCGACATCGCCGTGGGCACCACGCAGCGCTTCGGCGTGCCGATGGGCTTCGGCGGCCCGCACGCCGGGTACATGGCGGTCCGCTCCGGACTCGAACGCCAGCTGCCGGGCCGCCTCGTCGGCGTCTCGGTGGATGCCGAGGGCCGCCCGGCCTACCGCCTCTCGCTGCAGACGCGCGAACAGCACATCCGTCGCGAGAAGGCGACCTCCAACATCTGCACGGCGCAGGTGCTGCTGGCCGTCATGGCCTCGATGTACGCCGTCTACCACGGTCCGCACGGACTGCGTCGCATCGCCGACGAGGTCACCGGCAAGGCGCACCTGCTGCGTGACTGGCTCGTGGAGGCCGGCAACGAGGTGCTGCACGAGGACTTCTTCGACACGCTCGTGGTGGCGGTTCCGGGCCGGGCCGGTGAGGTCGTGGGTGCGGCGCGCGAGCGCGGGTTCCAGCTGTGGTTCCGCGACAGCGACACGGTCGGCATCTCGGTCGACGAGGCCACGACGGTCAGCGAGCTCCACGCGCTCGCCCAGGTCTTCGGAGGACGCGCACAGCGCGCCTTCGGGTGGGCCACCGGAAGCGGTGCCGCGTCGCTGCCGGAGTCGCTGCGGCGCACCGACGAGTTCCTGACGCATCCCGTCTTCCACGCTCAC
This sequence comes from Microbacterium sp. MRS-1, assembly GCF_000585455.1. Taxonomy (NCBI): domain Bacteria; kingdom Bacillati; phylum Actinomycetota; class Actinomycetes; order Micrococcales; family Microbacteriaceae; genus Microbacterium; species Microbacterium sp. MRS-1. Next base: position 22,776 of record NZ_JAUF01000007.1, on the reverse strand, counting down.
CACTCCGAGACCGCCATGATGCGCTACCTCAAGCAGCTGGCCGACCGGGACTATGCGCTCGATCGCGGCATGATCCCGCTGGGGTCCTGCACGATGAAGCTCAACGCGGCGACCGAGATGGCGGCGGTGTCATGGCCCGAGTTCTCCCGCGTGCACCCGTTCGCTCCCACCGACGACGTCGCGGGATACCTGGTGCTCATCGAGCAGCTCGAGTCGTGGCTGGCCGAGATCACCGGGTACGACGCGGTCTCCCTCCAACCCAACGCGGGTTCGCAGGGCGAGCTGGCGGGGCTGCTCGCGATCCGCGGCTACCACCACTCCCGCGGCGATGAGCAGCGCGATGTGTGCCTCATTCCGTCGTCGGCCCACGGCACCAACGCGGCATCCGCCGTGCTCGCCGGCATGCGGGTCGTCGTCGTCGCGTGCGACGAGGCCGGCAACGTCGACCTCGCCGACCTGCGGGCCAAGATCGCCGCGCACGCCGACGCGCTCGCCGCACTGATGATCACGTACCCGTCGACGCACGGCGTGTACGAGCAGGACGTCGTCGACATCACCGCCGCCGTGCACGACGCCGGCGGTCAGGTGTACGTCGACGGTGCCAACATGAACGCGCTGGTCGGCTTCGCCCGGTTCGGCGACCTGGGCGGAGACGTCTCGCACCTGAACCTGCACAAGACGTTCGCCATCCCGCACGGCGGCGGCGGACCGGGCGTCGGCCCGGTGGCCGCGAAGGCGCACCTCGCGCCGTTCCTGCCGTCGCACCCGCTGGCGCAGCGCGCCGAGCACGCGGGCGGGTTCGTCTTCGACGGCGGACCGATCTCGGCGGCGCCGTATGGCTCGGCATCCATCCTGCCGATCTCGTGGGCGTACATCCGCATGATGGGCGCCGAGGGGCTGCGGGAGGCGACCGGGGCGGCGGTGCTCGCGGCGAACTACATCGCCGTGCGCCTGCGCGACCACTATCCGGTGCTGTACGCGGGGGAGGGCGGGCTCGTCGCCCACGAGTGCATCCTCGATCTGCGGCCGCTGAAGGAAGCGACCGGTGTGAGCGTGGACGACGTCGCGAAGCGGCTGATCGACTACGGCTTCCACGCGCCGACGATGTCGTTCCCGGTGGCGGGAACGCTGATGGTCGAGCCGACCGAATCCGAGGACATCGGAGAGCTCGAGCGGTTCATCGAGGCCATGATCGCCATCCGGGCCGAGGCGGATGCCGTGGCATCCGGCACCTGGCCGGCCGATGACAATCCGCTGGTGAACGCCCCGCATACGGCGGAGTCGGTCATCGCGGGGCAGTGGTCGCATCCGTATCCGCGCGAGCTCGCCGCCTACCCCGTGCACAGTCTGGTGCGCACGAAGTACTGGCCGCCGGTGCGCCGGATCGACAACGCGTACGGCGACCGCAACCTCGTCTGCGCCTGCCCGCCCGTGGAGGCCTTCGCCTAGCCCCGAGCGGCCCGCGCGGTCTCGCGGTCCGTGTGGCCCGCGAGACACGCGTTCCGCACCGAGACACCGATGTACACCCGGTGTCTCGGTGCGGGGGCGGTGTCTCGCGGACGGAGCGAACGGGGCGGTGTCTCGCGGACGGAGCGGACGGAGCGGACGGAGCGGGTGCGGTCACGGCAGGCCGCGGAGCGCGCGGTCGAGCGAACCCAGCAGCCCGAGATCGGGCTGTCGAACGAGAGGCAGCCCCGCCGACAACAGGATCGCGCGGAGTTGGCTCGGGGCGATCACGTCGGCCCACGTCCAGTGATGGACCGTGTGGACGCCGCGTCGCATCAGCCGCGCGTCCCGAGCACGCCGTTCGCGGAGTGCGACACGAGCGTCGCCCAAAGCGCCGCCGTACTTGAGGTCTCCGTCGGCCTCTCCCGCCACGAGATGGCCGTTGCGCAGCCATGCGAAGTCGACGCGGTCGTCCTCTCCCGGCTCTGGACCTCGCACCCATCGCTGCATCTCCGGAACAGGAAAACCGAGCGCCTCGATAACCGTCGCGCTCACGGACTCCAGCGGTGACTCGGCAACCGCCGACGCGCGGTCGAACACGTCGCGTGCGCGACGGCGGCCTCGCGAGGACGGGTGGGTCTCGCTCATCGCCCGCATGCAGCCGGTGGTGAGGTGCGGATCGGCCCGGAGTGCGGCATCGGCCGTCGCACGGGCGACAGCGGGATGCCGTAGTCGTGCGGCATCCACGGCGACTTCGGCACCTGTCGCGACGAGCACACCGCTCACGTCGTCGAACTGCGGCGGGCGTTCGGCGGCATGCAGCCGGACCTCCCCGACGGCGTGCGTCGCTCGTGAGCCGAGGGCGACGGCATGGACGTGCGGCGGTTCGCCGAAGACGGGGAGCCCGCGGAGCGCGGCCGCGGCCTCCCGTACGAAGACGACGTCGGGGTAGACCCGCACGGCCGCATGGACGCGAGCGAGGTAGCGATCCCAAGGCGGCAGATCCCGCCACAGTTGCGCCGGGGCGTACACCCCGCGCATCACGCGAATGAGTTCCCCGCGCCGCACCGCGCGATCGACGTGCGGCTCGCCGCCTCGCATGATCAACGGCACCGGGCACTCTCGGACATCTGGCGTAGCGATCGCGGTTGGCATGTCGCCATTGCACCCGGCGATGAGTCGCCGCCTCCGCTGCTCACCGCTTTCCGTAGGAGCCGCGCCCGTCTCTCGATGTGGGGAGGAACCCCCGCTCGTCCCGCGAGACACGGTCCGTGCACCGAAACACCGGTGTGCAGCGCGTGTCTCGGTGCGCCGCGCGTGTCTCGCGGACCGGGCGGTGGTCGGTGCGGGCCGGGCGGTGGCCGGCGCGGGAGCATAGGGCCGGTGGGTCAGGCGAAGACGCCGGGCCACCAGGCGGCGGCCAGGGGATAGCCCACGAAGGCGATGACGTCGATGAGGGTGTGCGCGATCACCAGGGGCATCACGCGGCCCCAGCGCTGATAGACCCACCCGAACACGATGCCCATCGCGATGTTGCCGGCGATCGGTCCCCACCCTTGGTAGGCGTGATATGCGCCGCGCAGCGCAGCTGTCGACAGGATGATCGTCCACGTCCCCCATCCGAGCCGCCGCAGACGGTCGAACAGGTAGCCGATGAAGATGACCTCTTCGGTCAGGCCGGCACGCACGGCTGCCAGCAGCAGGAGCGGAATCGTCCACCACGAGGAGTCGAGCGGCGCGGCATCGACCTGCACGGTGATCCCCAGTGCACGCCCGGCGACGTAGAGGCCGAGCCCCGGGATGCCGATGACGGCGACGAGCAGTGCGCCTGCACCGAGGTCCCGTCCGAAGAGGCGAAAGTCCAAGCCGATCCGGCGGAAGGCCGAGAGGCCGGGCTCCCAGAGCAGGTAGATCGCCAGGGCGATGGGGGCGAACGCGAAGAACTGGGCCAGGCACTGGTTGAGGACGTCCCAGAACTGGGCCGCGTTCGCGCCCGGGTTCAAGGAGGTCGACTGGTCTGCCAGGGCCTGGTCGCGCGTCAGCGCCTGGACGAGTGCGAGCACCGAGGAGACCGCCGAGCGCCCCACCGAAAGAGCGAGCACAATGCTGATCTCCCACCACAACCGGGCGCGCTTCCCCCTCAGCCTTGGCAGTTCGGCGGCCCCGGAATCACTCACCTTGTCAGATTGCCATATCCGCCCTGAACTGAGTTAAGGGTCTGTAACGTTTTCCCTAACGGTTTTGATCAACGCTGATCAGAACTTATGGTTTCGGTATCCGCGCCGTGGGTGTTTCACCCGCCTGCGCACCCATCCCTTACCCAGGAGGAAAATTGAAGAAGTCACGCTGGGGAGCACTTGCCGCGGTCACCGCGGCCGGCGCCCTCGCCCTGACGGGCTGCACGGCCAGCGGCGGCGGCAACGCCACCAACGCTGCGCCGACCGGTGGCACCGTCACGATGGCCATCGTGAACGACCTGACGTCGCTGAACAGCAACACGCCGCAGGGCAACCTGGACACCAACGGTCAGTACCAGTACCTGACGGCCGGCGGTTTCCTGTACCCGGACAACAGCTTCAACATCGTCAAGGACGAGTCGTTCGGCACGTTCGAGAAGACCTCGGACGACCCCCTGACGGTCAAGTACACCCTCAACAAGGACCTGAAGTGGTCGGACGGCGAGCCCATCACCGCCGATGACATGGTCTTGGGCTGGGCCATCGGCTCGGGCTACTACGACTCTGCCACCACGGACGCGGACGGGAACGTCACCTCGGGTACGCAGTATTTCCAGCTCGCGGGCTCGACGGCAGGTCTGGACTCCACGTCGTTCCCGGTCGTCGGTGACGACAACCGTTCCATCACGCTGACCTATGCGAAGCCGTACGTGGACTGGGACATCCTGTTCGGTGTCGGTCAGGGCGGCCTCACGACGCCGGCTCACGTCGTCGCCAAGAAGGCCGGCCTCGCGTCGGCGGCCGACCTGACGGCGCTGCTGAAGAGCCTGCCGCACGGCGACAAGTCCGCTCCGGCGGCTGCGAACGACACCCTGAAGAAGGCTGCGGACTTCGTCAACACGGGCTACGACATCACGTCGTTCCCGACCGACAAGGACCTTCTCGTCTCCTCGGGTCCCTGGGTGCTGTCGGCGTGGACTCCGGGTCAGTCGCTCACCTTCGAGCACAACCCGAACTACAAGGGCGCTCTCGCCCCGAAGATCGACAAGCTCGTCATGCGTGTCATCGGTGACGCCGCCGCGCAGGTCACCGCCCTGCAGAACGGCGAGGTCGACCTCGTCTACCCGCAGGCGTCCGCCGACACGAAGAAGTCCCTCGAGGCCGTCTCCGGCGCCCAGGTCATGACCGGTGACCAGGTCTCCTACGACCACCTCGACCTGAACTTCGGCTCCGAGGTGTTCAAGGACCCGACCGTCCGCGAGGCCTTCCTCCTCACGATCCCGCGTCAGCAGATCCTCGACGCGATCGTCACGCCGGTCAACCCCGACGCCAAGGTCCTCGACTCGCAGCTGTGGCTGCCGAGCCAGTCGGAGTACGCGACCACCGTCGCCCAGAACGGCTCGGACAAGTACGACCCGTCCAAGCTCGACGCGAACGTCGCCAAGGCCAAGGAGCTCCTCGCCGGCAAGACGCCGACCGTGAAGATCCTCTACAACACGAAGAACCCGAACCGCGTGGACGAATTCCAGGCGATCCAGTCCTCCGCAGCCAAGGCCGGCTTCCAGGTCGTCGACGGTGGCGACCCCAAGTGGTCGACCCTGCTGTCGGCGGGCAACTACGACGCGTCGCTGTTCGGGTGGATCTCCCCGGGTATCGGCACGGCGCAGATCCCGCAGCTGTTCTCGACCGACGGTGGTGGAAACTACAACAAGTTCACCGCCGCGAACGACGATGCGATCGCCACGCAGACGACGCTCGACAAGGACAAGCTGACGCAGCTCATGCTGAGCATCGACAAGACGGCGTTCACCGAGGGCTACGGCCTGCCCCTCTTCCAGGCGCCCGGCATCTACGGCGTCTCCAGCAAGCTGGACGGCGTGAAGTACATGGGCAACCAGACCGGTCCGATCTGGAACAACTGGGAGTGGTCCGTCAAGCAGAGCACCAACACCAAGTAGTACCCACGCCAGGGTGGCGTCTACGGTAGATCCCGAAGGCGCCACCCTGGCCCCTGTCTGTCAACCGATGGGCGAGGCGATCGCAACCCGATGCCGCCCGCCCGTCGCACGTCGAAGTGAGTGACCTTTGGTCGGTTTCATTCTCCGTAGGGTCGGTGTGTCGATCCTCATCCTCCTCGCGGCATCCTTCGTGATGTTCAATCTCGTCGCTCTGTCGACGGATCCCCTCGAGGACCTCCGCTCTTCCAACAACCCGAACAAGCAGCAGCTGATCGAAGCGCGAATTCAGCTCGCCAACCTGGACGTCGCGCCTCCGCTTCGCTGGGCGATGTGGGTCGGCGGCGCCGCCAAGTGCCTCATCCCCTTCGCGAACGCCTGCGACCTGGGCACCACCTTCCAGGGCGCCCCCGTCACCGACGTCCTGCCGATCGCGATGGTGTCCACCATCCAGATGGTCACGGCGGCGCTGCTGCTGGCCATCCTCTTCGGCATCTCCACCGGAATCCTGTCGGCTCTGCGCGAGAACAGCGGCTTCGACGTGTCGTTCACCGTCCTGAGCCTGTTCCTGTACTCGCTGCCCTCGTTCCTGGCCGCCGCGCTTCTCAAGAACTTCGTCGCCATCGGCTTCAACGACTTCCTGCAAGACCCAGTGATCCCGATCGTCGTCGCCGTGATCGTCGGTATCGTCGTGGCATTGATCGTGCAGGCGGTCGTCGGCGGCGATGCCCGCCGTCGCATCACCTCCGGCGGGACGAGCTTCGTGCTCACCACGGGTCTTCTGCTCTACATGAGCGTCACCGGCTGGTTCCTGACACCCGGGTTCGGTCCCGTCGGGATCATCGTGCTGAGCGCCGGCGCTGCTCTGGGCGTCACCGTGCTGATCGCCGGCATCCATCAGCGCCGTGCGCTGCTGACCGCCGGCATCGTCGCCGTCGCCGGCATCATCAGCTACTTCGCGCTGCAGGGCCTGTTCGACGTCTCGACGTTCGCCACCATCGGCATCCTCTTCGTCGTGGCACTGGCCGTCGGCTTCGCCGCCGGCTTCTTCGTCGGCGGCGACGATCGCGCGCAGAACATGCGCATCGGCGTGCTCGTCGCTGTCATCATCAGCGTCATCATCCTCATCGACCGGTTCATGCAGTCCTTCCCCGGCTACATGGAGGACATGAACGGACGCCCGATCGCCACGGTCGGCTCCTCGACGCCGGGATACGCTCCCGACAATATGTGGCGCGTCGGTCTGGACGTCTTCTTCCACCTGCTGCTTCCGACGATCTCGCTGCTGACGATCTCGTTCGCGGGGTACACGCGTTATGCCCGCGCCGGCATGATCGAGGTGCTCAGCCAGGACTACGTGCGCACCGCCCGAGCCAAGGGCATGCCCGAGCGGGTGGTGGTCGTCCGCCACGCATTCCGCAACGTGCTGATCCCGATCACGACGCTCGTGGCGACCGACCTCGGCGGGCTGCTCGGTGGAGCCATCATCACGGAGTTCATCTTCGCGATCCCCGGTATGGGTGCGCTCTTCCAGCGCTCGCTGGGTCCCGGTGACCTGTACCCGGTGATGGGCTACTTCATCGTCATCGCCTTCATGGCCATTCTGTTCAACTTCCTTGCCGATCTCGCGTACGCGGCACTCGACCCGAGAGTGAGGGTGCGCTGATGTCCAGCACCATCTCCGAAACCCCCGGCGACGTCGAAGAGCGCTCGATCAGTCAGAGCCGGATCATCTGGCGCCGTTTCCTCTCCCAGAAGGTCGGCCTCATCGCCGCCATCGTCCTGCTGGCGGTCGTGGCCTTCGCCACGAGCGCCGTCGGGCTCGGCCCGATTCCCGGCTGGTGGAAGTACAACTGGTACGACCTGTCGAACAGCGTCAACGGCGGAGAGCCGACTCTGAGCCTGTTCCCGTTCTCGCTCGGCGACCACCCCTTCGGTCAGGACCGCATCGGGCGCGACTATTTCGCGATGACCATGCGCGGCATCCAGAACTCGTTCGTGGCCATGGTGCTGATCACGGGCATCGCGCTGATCGTGGGTGTCACGGTGGGCGCGATCGCGGGCTACTTCCGCGGCTGGGTCGACGCGGTGCTCATGCGCCTGACCGATGTCTTCATCGTGATCCCCGCCATCGTGATCGCCGCCGTCGTCGGTAACTGGGCCGGCGCGGTCGGCGTATGGGTCTTGGGCTCCATGCTCGGGTTCTTCAGCTGGATGGTGATCGCGCGTCTCGTCCGCGGTGAGTTCCTCTCGCTGCGCGAACGGGAGTTCGTCGAGGCTGCCCGCGTGGCCGGCGCCTCCGATGCCCGCATCATCTTCCGGCACATCCTTCCGAACGCGACCGGTGTGATCATCGTGTCGGGATCGCTCCTGGCAGCCGGTGCCATCCTGCTCGAGGCGGCGATCTCGCTTCTCGGCTACGGCATCCGCTCTCCTGACGTCTCGCTGGGTCTGCTCATCGGTGTCAACCAGTCGGCCTTCACCGTGCGGCCGTGGCTGTTCTGGTGGCCGGCGCTGTTCATCGTCACGCTGGCGCTGTCGGCGAACATCTTCGGCGATGCCCTCCGCGAGGCCTTCGACCCGCGCAGCCGTCGGTTCTCCCGTCGTCGCACGAAGGAGCGCGCCGACGGTGTCGAGCCCGATGTCGCCGCTCCGACGAGCCTGATGGATGCCGCGGCGCAGAACCCGCGCACCGGCACGCCGACCCTGCAGGATCCGGAGTAAGACCGGATGCCGTCAGAGGTTCAGCAGCGCCGGAACGGTCGCCGCGGCCAGCAGCAGGCTCAGCGCGAGGGCGGTGACGTGCACGTGCACGCGGGCGCGGTCGCTTCCCGCGCGGCCCAGGGGGATGGCCTCGCTCTCCACGAGCCGATGCCATGCTCCCCGGATGATGTACGCGGCGTCACCGGAATCGGTGCCGAGGGCGTCGGACTTGCGCAGGACGCCGCCCTTCTGGTCGGGTCCGAGGCTGTCACGCCCTCCGCGCGGCATGGTGAGTGCGCCGGCCGCGGGCGCCGCGGACGATCGATATCGACGCGAGGGCGTCACCACGGTCAGCGCGAAGCGGGTGTCGATGTCGACGACCATCGTCCACGGGACGGTCGTGGTCGCGTAGGGGTTCACGAGCGTGATGGACTGCTCGTCCCAGATGATGCGCGGACGCCAGAACAGCTCGCCCACCAGCAGCGCGATCAGCGCCAGCGGCACCAGAGCCCACAGCTGCTGCGTCGACCGGGTCGCGCCGAGCAGAACCACCAGCGCCGCGCCGGCGGTCACAGCCACCCATGCGCCGATCGCGATCACGGTGTTCGTGGTCGATCGGTACAGGCGCACGTCATCCGTCATCACCCCATCGTCGCATTCCGGACCACGAGTCCGTTCGCACGCACAACAGAAGGAAACCGCCGATGAGAACCTCCCGCGGCATGCTGCCCACGACCGAGGCGCACCAGCCGGACAGCGGTCCGGTGCTCGAGGTCACCGACCTCAACGTCGACTTCGGCGTCGACGGGTACTGGGTGCCCGCCGCCCGCCACGTCTCCTACTCGATCGCTGCCGGCGAAGTGCTCGCCATCGTGGGTGAGCCCGGGTCGGGAAAGAGCGTCTCGTCGATGTCGCTGCTGGGCCTGCTGCCGAAGAACTCCCGCGTGAGCGGCAGTGCGAAGCTGGCTGGCCGCGAGCTCATCGGCATGAAGCCTCGGGAGATGCAGGAGATCCGCGGCAACCAGATCTCGATGATCTTCCAGGAGCCCATGACGGCGCTGAACCCGGTCCTGACGGTCGGGTTCCAGATCGTGGAGACGTTGCGCCAGCACTTCGGCGTGTCTCCGGCGGAGGCCAAGGCGCGGGCCGTCGAGCTTCTGACGCTGGTCGAGCTTCCCGACCCGCAGAAAGCCTTCGACTCGTACCCGCACCAGCTGTCCGGCGGCCAGCGTCAGCGCGCGATGATCGCGCAGTCGCTGTCGTGCGACCCGCTGCTGCTGGTCGCGGACGAGCCGACGACCGCGCTCGATGTGACCGTTCAGGCGGAGATCCTCGAGCTCATGCGAAAGCTCCAGGACCGTCTCGGCTCGGCCATCCTGCTGATCACGCACGACATGGGCGTCGTCGCCGACATGGCCGACCGCATCGTCGTGATGCGTCAGGGCGACATCGTCGAGACCGGCACGGTCGCGAGCGTCTTCGCCGACCCGCAGCATCCGTATACGAAGGCGCTGCTGTCGGCGGTGCCGCGCATCACCACCGTGGATCTGCAGGCTCCCGATGCTGCCACCCCGTCCACTCCCGTGGTGGTGTCGTTCGACGACGTCGCGATCGAGTATCCGAAGCGCGGTCGGGTGCCGGCTTTCCGTGCGGCCGACCACATCGACCTGAAGATCTACCAGGGTGAGGTGCTGGGCCTGGTCGGCGAGTCCGGCTCGGGCAAGACGACGATCGGTCGCGCCACGATCGGTCTGCTGCCCATCCACTCCGGCCGGCTGACCGTGGCCGGCATGGACATCTCGAAAGCGAACCGCGAGCAGCTGCACGCCCTCCACCACGAGGTGGGCATCGTCTTCCAGGATCCGTCGAGCTCGCTGAACCCTCGGATGACCATCGGCGATTCGATCGCCGAGCCGATCAAGCTGTCCGAGAAGATCAAGGGCGCGCCCCTCGACAAGCGCGTGCGAGCGCTGTTGGACTCCGTGCGACTGCCGCGCGATTATGCATCTCGTTACCCGCACGAGCTCTCCGGTGGGCAGAAGCAGCGCGTGGGCATCGCCCGCGCCCTCGCTCTCAACCCGAAGGTCCTGGTCGCCGATGAGCCCACGAGCGCCCTCGACGTCTCCGTGCAGGCCACGGTTCTGGAGCTGTTGAAGGATCTGCAGCGTGAGCGCGGGTTCGCCTGCCTGTTCATCAGCCACGACCTCGCCGTCATCGATGAGCTGGCCGACCGGATCGCGGTCATGCGCCACGGCGCTCTCGTCGAGGTCGGCACCCGCGACCAGATCATGCGTCGCCCGCAGCAGGCCTACACCAAGCGTCTTCTGGCAGCCGTGCCGGTGCCCGACCCCGACATCCAGCGTGAGCGCCGTGACAAGCGTCTGGCTGATCTCGCCGCCGGTGTGGACGCCGATGAGACACCGGGGGATGCCGCCGCGCACGCCTGATCGAGCGGCGCGGGGCGCGGCGGAGGACGCCGCGGCATCCGGCTTGTAGAATGGGAGGCGCTCTGCTCGGAGCGTCTCCCTTTCTCGTTAGGTCATTTCATGGCGCACGCCCTCCGTCCGGATCTCCGTAACGTCGCGATCGTCGCGCACGTCGACCACGGCAAGACCACGCTCGTGGACGCGATGCTCCGTCAGACCGGCTCCTTCGGTGAGCATGCGCACGTCGAAGAGCGCGCCATGGACTCGAACGACCTGGAGCGTGAGAAGGGCATCACGATCCTCGCCAAGAACACGGCGATCACCTACAACGGCATCCACACCGAGGTTCCGGTGACGATCAACGTCATCGACACCCCCGGCCACGCCGACTTCGGCGGCGAGGTCGAGCGCGGCCTGTCGATGGTCGACGGTGTCGTGCTGCTGGTCGACGCGTCGGAGGGTCCGTTGCCGCAGACCCGCTTCGTGCTGCGCAAGGCGCTGGAGGCGAAGCTGCCCGTGATCCTGCTGGTCAACAAGACCGACCGTCCCGACGCCCGGATCGCGGAGGTCGAGGAGGAGGCCCACGACCTGCTGCTGGGTCTGGCCGGCGACCTCGTCGACGACGTGCCCGACCTCGACGTCGATGCTCTCCTGGACGTGCCGGTGGTCTACGCGTCCGGTCGCGCCGGCGCCGCGTCTCGCAACCGGCCCGCCAACGGCGAGCTGCCCGACAACGAGGACCTCGAGCCCCTGTTCGAGGCCATCCTCGAGCACGTCCCCGCTCCCGCCTACGACGACGAGGCGCCGCTGCAGGCCTGGGTCACCAACCTCGATTCCTCGCCGTTCCTCGGGCGTCTGGCCTTGCTCCGTGTCTTCAACGGCACGCTGAAGAAGGGGCAGACCGTCGCCTGGGTGCGTCACGACGGCTCGCACACCAACGCGCGCATCACCGAGCTGCTCAAGACCCGTGCTCTCGAGCGCTACCCCGCCGAATCTGCCGGCCCCGGTGACATCGTCGCCATCGCCGGCATCGAGGACATCACGATCGGCGAGACGATCGCCGACCCCGAAGACGTGCGGCCTCTGCCCGCGATCACGGTCGATGACCCGGCTATCTCGATGACGATCGGCACCAACACCTCGCCCCTCATGGGCAAGGTGAAGGGTCACAAGCTCACGGCGCGCATGGTCAAGGACCGTCTCGATCGGGAACTGATCGGCAACGTCTCGCTGAAGGTCGTCGACATCGGACGCCCCGACGCCTGGGAGGTGCAGGGTCGCGGTGAGCTCGCCCTGGCGATCCTCGTCGAGAACATGCGCCGTGAAGGCTTCGAGCTGACCGTCGGCAAGCCGCAGGTCGTCACCAAGCGCGGCGAGGACGGCAAGGTCAAGGAGCCGTTCGAGCACCTCACGATCGACGCCCCCGAAGAGCACCTCGGTGCCATCACGCAGCTGATGGCCGCTCGCAAGGGCCGCATGGACACCATGACCAACCACGGCACCGGCTGGGTGCGCATGGAGTTCGTCGTCCCCTCGCGCGGTCTGATCGGCTTCCGCAGCGAGTTCCTGACCATCACCCGCGGCACCGGCATCGCGAACGCGATCTCGCACGGCTACGACGACTGGGCGGGGCAGATCACCACCCGCCAGAACGGGTCGATCGTCGCCGACCGTCAGGGTGTCGTGACACCGTTCGCCATGATCGCGCTGCAGGAGCGCATGAGCTTCTTCGTGCAGCCAACCGAAGAGGTCTACGAGGGGATGGTCATCGGCGAGAACTCGCGCGCCGACGACATGGACGTCAACATCACGAAGGAGAAGAAGCTGACGAACATGCGCTCGTCGACGTCCGACTCCTTCGAGTCGATGACGCCGCCGCGCGTGCTCACGCTGGAGGAGTCGCTCGAGTTCGCGCGCGACGACGAATGCGTCGAGGTGACCCCCGAGAAGGTGCGCATCCGCAAGGTCGTGCTCGACGCGACCGAGCGCGGCCGCGCGGCATCCCGGGCGAAGCGCCAGGACGGCTGAGCGCCGCGGGAAGCCTCATGCCCGCAGAATCTTCTCGAGTGGGCGACCTCGCGCGACCTCGTCGACGAGTTTGTCCAGGTAGCGGATCTTCTGCATCAACGGATCTGCGATCTGCTCCACTCGCACACCGCAGATCACACCCGTGATCTGCGCGGCGCCGGGATGCAGCCGCGCACCCGCGAAGAAGTCACGGAAGTTCGTCTGCGCGGCGAGGTGATCCGCGAGTTCCTGGGCGCTGTATCCCGTCAGCCATCGTGTGACGGCCTCGACGTCGTCCGCTGAGCGGCCCTTACGCTGCACCTTCTGGACGTAGAGCGGGTAGACGCGGGCGACGGGCATGTCGAAGATCCGCTCCATGACGGGCACCCTACTCGCCCGCAGGCGTTCGCGGGCAGACGAACTGTCAGGATGGTGGGCATGGATGCCGCAGCTGAGGCCCGAGAGGCCGTGCGTCGCGCGCGGCGCGAGGCTGTGGGCGTCGCCGTCGCGACGAGCGCCTACGGTGTCTCGTTCGGCGCTCTGGCCGTCGCCTCCGGTCTTGACGTGTGGCAGACGTGCGTGCTGAGCCTGCTGATGTTCACCGGGGGATCGCAGTTCGCGTTCGCGGGCGTTCTCGGCGCGGGAGGGCTCGCCGCCGCGCCCGCGGCGATCGCTTCGGCCGCGCTGCTCGGCGTGCGCAACGTCGCCTATGGACTGCGCATGGCCCCGGTGGTCGGGCACGGCTGGCGCCGCCTCGTGGCGCCCCAGGTCACGATCGACGAGTCCACGGCGGTCGCTCTGGCTCACGGAGACCCCGCGGCGCGCCGAACGGGCTTCTGGATCACGGGCGTCGGCATCTACGTCGGGTGGAACATCTCGACACTCGGCGGTGCGCTGCTCGGCGACGTCCTCGGTGATCCTCGCACCTACGGGCTGGACGCGGCTGCGGCTGCGGCCTTCCTGGCGCTGCTGTGGCCACGTCTGCGTCGCCGCCAAGCGGTCGCGGTCGGCGTCGCCGCAGCGGTTGTGGCCACCGCGCTCACACCCGTGCTCATGCCCGGCCTTCCCGTGCTGGTCGCCGCCGTGGTCGCCATCGCCGTCGGCTGGACCAATGCGTTCGCGGGTCGCGCATCATGACGACGTGGACGGCAGTGCTCGCGGCATCCTTCGCCTGCCTGGCACTGAAGGTGTTGGGGTACGCGATTCCTGCGCGATGGTTCGGCTCGGCCCGCGCCGAGCGTTCGATCGACCTGCTGACGGTGGCGCTGCTGGCTGCGCTCGTCGCCGTGCAGACCCTGGGGGCCGGCCCGCAGATCGTCGCCGATGCGCGGGTGCCGGCGATCGTCGCCGCCGCCGGGCTGCTCATGCTGCGCGCCCCCTTCCTGATCGTCGTCATCGCGGCGGCGCTCGTGGCTGCGGTGCTCCGGGCGCTGGGGTGGGCCACGTAGAATCGCGGCGTGAGAATCGCACGGATCGGGAGCTGGGCCGTCGCCGCGGTGATCGGCCTCTTCTACGGGGCCGCCGGGACCATCGGTCAGTCCGCGCTGTGGGGCCCGGTGCCTCTGGGGCTCATCGTCGCCGTGATCGGCACCGGCGCACTGCTGCTGGCGGTGCGGGTGCTGACCGGTGACCGCTGGGCGGCATTGGCAACAGGTCTGGGCGTCATGCTGACGACGCTCGTGCTGTCCGGACGCGGCCCGGGCGGATCGGTCGTGGTTCCGGCGCCCGCCGACGGCCAACTCTCCACGGGAGTGATCTGGACGGTGGCCGTGCCCGTGATGGTGGCCGTCGTCGTGGCCTGGCCGCGCCTGTCCCCCCGCGCAACGACCCCGTCGGGGTCGGCTTTTCACGACCACGGTGCGAGCACGAACTAGACTCGACACGTGACATATGTGATCGCGTTGCCCTGCGTGGATGTGAAGGATCGTGCCTGCATCGACGAATGCCCCGTCGACTGCATCTACGAGGGCGAGCGCTCGCTCTACATCCACCCGGACGAGTGCGTGGACTGCGGCGCGTGTGAGCCGGTGTGCCCCGTCGAGGCGATCTACTACGAAGACGACCTGCCGGCCGAGTGGCAGGACTACTACACGGCCAACGTCGAGTTCTTCGACGACATCGGCTCGCCCGGCGGTGCCGCCAAGGTCGGTGTGATCGCCAAGGATCACCCGGTCATCTCGGCCCTCCCGCCACAGACGCACTGATGGCCGTCCGCGACCTCGACGATTACCCCTGGGATGCCGTCGCTCCCTTCGCCGCGCGGGCGCGCGTGCACCCGGGCGGCATCGTGGATCTTTCCATCGGTTCTCCCGTCGACCCCACGCCGGAGGTCGTCGCGGCGGCGTTGCGTGACGCCACGGATGCGCACGCCTATCCGCAGACCGTCGGCACCGCGGCCCTGCGCTCCGCCATCACGGCCTGGTATGGCCGGCGGCGCGCCGTGCCTGGCCTCAGCGTCGACGAGGTCCTCCCGACGGTCGGCTCGAAGGAACTCGTCGCGCTTCTGCCGTTGCTGATGGACCTCGGCGCCGGCGACATCGTCGTCCACCCCCGCGCCGCGTACCCCACCTACGAGGTCGGGGCGAAGCTGGTGGGGGCGACGCCCCTCGCCGCGGACGATCCCGCACAGTGGCCCGTGGGCACGCGCCTGGTGTGGCTCAACACCCCCGGCAATCCGGACGGACGTGTGCTCGGCGTCGACGAGTTGCGTGCCGCCGTCACGCGTGCGCGGGATCTGGGCGCCGTCATCGTCAGTGACGAGTGCTACGCGGAGCTCGGGTGGGACGGGCCCTGGGCAGACGCTCCGATCCCCAGCATCCTCGATCCGCGCGTCGTCGGACAAGACCGACGCGACGTGCTGTCGGTGTACTCGCTCAGCAAGCAGTCCAATCTCGCCGGATACCGTGCTGCCTTCCTCGCCGGCGACGCCGACCTCGTGTCGCGGCTGCTGACAGCACGCAAACACCTCGGTCTCATGCTCCCCGGGCCCGTTCAGAGCGCGATGACGGCTGCGCTGGCCGACGACACCCACGTGGCCGCGCAGCGCGAGCGCTATCGCGCGCGTCGGGAAGTGCTCCGCCCGGCTCTCGTGGCGGCGGGATTCCGCATCGATCATTCCGAGGGCGGCCTGTATCTCTGGGCCACCGAGGGCGTCGACGCATGGAAGACCATGGACCGCCTCGCCGATCTCGGCATCCTGGCCGGGCCGGGCCACTTCTACGGCGCACATTTCCCCGAGCACGTCCGCTTCTCGCTGACGGCGACCGACGAGCGGATCCGGGCAGCGGCGCAACGGCTGGCGCCGACGTCGTAGGTTTCCTCCTACGAACTGGCTGTTCCTTTGCGTGCGATCTGCGTTGGAGCGCGCGCCCAGTAGGCTGTAAAAGACCCCACCCACCGCAAGGAGGCTTCGTGAGCGACGCGGGACACCCCCAGAAGGCCACCGTCACCGTCGGTGACCGCACCGCCGAACTGCCGATTCTCTCCGGCACCGCCGGCGCACCCAGTGTCGACTTCTCGACCTTCACGAAGCAGACCGGCTACACGAGCTTGGACTATGGCTTCGTGAACACGGCGGCCACCAAGTCGGCGATCACGTTCATCGACGGCGACCAGGGCATCCTGCGATATCGCGGCTACCCGATCGAGCAGCTCGCGAAGAACAGCACGTACCTCGAGGTCGCCTGGCTGCTGCTGTACGGCGAGCTTCCGACGGCGGATGAGCTGGGGGAGTGGGACGACAAGATCCGTCACCACACGCTGCTGCACGAGGACCTCAAGCGCTTCTTCTCCTCCCTCCCGCACACCGCCCACCCGATGTCGGTGCTATCGGCGGCGACGGCGGCGCTGTCCACCTACTACGAGGGCCAGTCCGACCCCAACAATCCCGAGCACGTCGAGCTCAACACCATCCGCTTGCTGGCGAAGCTGCCGGTCATCGCGGCGTACGCCCACAAGAAGAGCATCGGTCAGGCGTTCCTCTACCCGGACAACTCACTGAGCTTCGTCGACAACTTCCTGCGGCTGAACTTCGGCAACCTCGCGGAGACGTACCAGGTGAACCCGGTGACCTCCCGGGCGCTCGAGCGTCTGCTGATCCTGCACGAGGACCACGAGCAGAACGCGTCGACCTCGACGGTGCGTTTGGTCGGATCGACCGGCGCCAACCAGTTCTCCTCGATCTCCGCGGGCATCAACGCTCTCTACGGCCCGTTGCACGGTGGCGCGAACGAAGCCGTGCTCGACATGCTCGCGCGCATTCAGGACTCCGGCGAAAGCGTCCAGCGCTTCGTCGAGCGCGTGAAGAACAAGGAGGACGGGGTCAAGCTGATGGGCTTCGGTCACCGCGTCTACAAGAACTACGACCCGCGCGCGAAGCTCGTCAAGGAGTCCGCCGACGAGATCCTCGCCGAGCTGGGCGTTCACGATCCGCTGCTGGATCTCGCCCAGGAGCTGGAGCAGGTCGCCCTCGAGGACGACTACTTCAAGGAGCGTCGCCTCTACCCCAATGTCGACTTCTACACGGGGGTCATCTACAAGGCGATGGGCTTTCCCACGCGCATGTTCACGCCGCTGTTCGCGATCGGGCGCCTGCCCGGCTGGCTGGCCCACTGGCGTGAGATGCAGTACGACCCGCAGACGAAGATCGGGCGTCCCCAGCAGCTCTACGTGGGCGCGGGCGAACGCAACTATCCCGGGGCTGTCTGACCGACGCGGCATCCGCGCGCCACGTGCGAAGCGTGCACCGGGCGATCCGCTAGGGTCGAGCCATGTCGCGTCTGCTCGTTCGTCGTCCGTCTCCGCGCCTCGCCGACGGCGAGGTGACGCATATCGGGCGGACCTCGGTCGACCCCGCGTTGGCGCAGCGCCAATGGGAGGCGTACGTCGACGTCTTCCGCTCGCGCGGATGGGAAGTCATCGAGATCGACCCGGCCGATGAGCAGCCCGACGGGGTGTTCGTCGAGGATGCCGTCGTCGTCTTCGGTGATCTCATCGTCCTCTGCCGCGCCGGCGCCGAGTCACGGCGCAGCGAAGCCCCCACGGTGCGCGATGCCGTGGCCGCCACCGGACTGGAGACGGCGGAGATCGTCGCGCCCGGCACCCTCGACGGCGGTGACGTCCTGAAGATCGGCTCGACCGTGTACGTCGGTGCATCTTCGCGCACCAACGCCGACGGCATCGCGCAGCTGACGGCGCTGCTGGCGCCGCGGGGATGGCAGATCGTCGCCGTTCCCGTCGAACGGGTCCTCCACCTCAAGAGCGGCGTGACCGCGCTGCCCGACGGGACCGTGGTCGGCTTCGAGCCCCTGGTCGACGACCCGGCCGCCTTCGCGACGTTCGAAGCCGTGCCCGAGGAGCACGGTACGGCTGTCGTCGTCCTCGGCCCCGACGAGGTGCTGATGTCCTCCGATGCTCCCGAGACCGCGGCCCGCTACGAGGCGCGTGGACTGCGGGTCGTTGCGACGCCCATCACCGAGTTCGAGAAGCTCGAGGGCTGCGTCACGTGCCTGTCGGTGCGTATCCGCGACTGAGCGGCGCGTCCGGCTCTCGGGCCGTCGCAGTGGCTTCGGATCTGCGCAACAGAATCGGATCGCGCGGGGCGCGGCATCCGATTCTGTCGCCGATCTCCGATTCTGTGCGCGTGATCAGCCGATGAGCGTCGCGGCGTAGTCGGGGACGTAGTTCTGCAGCTCGCGCGGAGGGCGTTCGTATCCGCCGGATGCCGGGCGAGCCGGGATCGCGATCGGCGCGCGCTCGACCTCCTCGTAGGGGATCTGCGAGAGCAGGTGATGGATCATGTTGATGCGGCCGCGACGCTTGTCCTCGTTGTCGACCTCGAACCACGGCGACTCCGGGATGTCGGTGTGCACGAACATGGTGTCCTTCGCGCGCGAATAGTCCTCCCACTTGGTGATCGACAGGACATCGTTGGGGGAGAGCTTCCAGCGTCTCATCGGGTCGTCGTTGCGGGAGCGGAATCGCTTCTCCTGTTCGACGTCCGAGACGCTGAACCAGTACTTCTTCAGCAGGATGCCGTCTTCCACCAGCATCCGCTCGAAGATCGGCACCTGGTGCAGAAACCGGTGGTACTCCGCGTTCGTGCAGTACCCCATCACGTGCTCGACACCGGCGCGGTTGTACCAGGACCGGTCCATCAGCACGATCTCGCCGGCCGCGGGGAGGTGGGCAATGTAGCGCTGAAAGTACCACTCGCTCTTCTCACGCTCGGTCGGCGTCGGAAGCGCCACGACGCGCGTGACCCGAGGATTGAGGTACTGCGAGACCCGGCTGATCGTCGATCCTTTGCCGGCGGCGTCGCGTCCTTCGAAGATCACCACGATGCGTGCTCCGGTGCTCTGCACCCACGCCTGCATGTCGACCAGCTGCGCCTGCAGTCGTTTCAGTTCGCGTTCATACGTCGCCTTCGGCATCCGGTCGCTCATGACCAGATGCTATCCGTCCCCGCCGCCGGCGTCCTCAGGCGTGCAGAGCCTCGTTCAGCGTCACCCCGACGCCCTCGCGGCGGACGGCCTCGACCGCACCCGTGAGCGAGTTGCGGCGGAAGAGCAGGCTGTTCTGGCCCGACAGCTGAGCGCCCTTGACGATCGGGCGCGATCCATCGTGCAGCGGGGGTTCGTTGGGGAGCACGATCTTGGATCCGGCGGTGACATAGAGTCCGGCCTCGACGATGCAGTCGTCGCCGAGCGAGATGCCGATGCCCGCGTTCGCGCCGAGGAGCGTGCGGGCGCCGATCGATACGCGGTGCGTGCCGCCACCCGACAGCGTGCCCATGATCGACGCGCCGCCGCCGATGTCCGAGCCGTCGCCGACGACGACGCCCTGGGAGATGCGCCCTTCGACCATCGAGGAGCCCAGCGTGCCGGCGTTGAAGTTCACGAAGCCCTCGTGCATGACTGTCGTGCCGGGGGAGAGGTAGGCGCCCAGCCGCACCCGCGAGGCGTCGGCGATGCGCACGCCCGGAGGGGTCACGAAGTCGAGCAGGCGGGGAAACTTGTCGAGGCTGTGCACCTGGATGCCGGCGCGCTGCAGTGCCGGGCGGAGGCGTTCGGCGTCGTCGGGGTGCATCGCGCCCGCCGTGGTCCACGCGACGATGGGAAGGTGCGCGAAGATGCCGTCGAGGTTCACGTCGTTGGGGCGGACGACCCGGTGAGACAGCGCGTGCAGACGGAGATAGGCGTCGGGAGTGGACGCCGGTGCGGCGTCGAGGTCGATCGAGACCGTGACGATCTCGACACGCACCGCGCGACGCGCGTCGGGTCCCGCATACTCGGCCCATGCCGCCGTGGCGGACGCCGTGTCGGCGTCGTCGCCGGTGCCGGCGTGGACCTCCGGGAACCAGGTGTCCAGGATCGTGCCGTTCTCGCTCGTCGTCGCGAGGCCGATGCCCCATACCGTCCGCTGTTCGCTCATGCCCTCCAGGCTATCGAAGCCGGACCCCTCGATAGACTCGCCCCATGCCCGTGCTCGACCTCACCGCCTCCTCCGTCGACCTGACCCGAGCGATCTGCGACATTCCCAGCGTGTCGGGCGACGAGGCGACCCTCGCCGACGCGATCTTCGCTGCGATCTCGCCGCTGGATCACCTCGACGTCTATCGCGACGGCGACACGATCGTCGCGCGCACCCACCTCGGGCGCGCGCAGCGCGTGGCGATCGCGGGGCACATCGACACCGTGCCGATCAACGCGAACCTGCCCACGCGCGACATCGAGATCGACGGCGAGCACTACCTCTGGGGTCGCGGGACCGTGGACATGAAGGGGGGCACGGCGGTGCAGCTGAAGCTCGCCGCCGAACTCGTCGATCCCCGCGTCGACATCACCTGGCTCTGGTACGACAACGAGGAGGTCGCGTCGGACCTCAACGGTCTCACGCGTCTGGCGCGCACGCGCCCCGACCTGTTCGCCGCCGACTTCGCGATTCTGGGGGAGCCCTCCAACGGGCAGGTGGAGGGCGGATGCAACGGCACCCTGCGCGCCGTCGCCCGCACCCGTGGGGTCCGCGCCCACAGCGCCCGCTCGTGGATGGGGGAGAACGCCATCCACGGTGCGGCGCCGATCCTGGCACGCCTGGCCGAGTATCGCCCGCGCGAGATCGACGTCGACGGGCTCGTCTACCGCGAAGGACTGAACGCCGTGCGCATCTCGGGCGGCGTCGCGGGCAACGTCATCCCCGACCTGTGCGAGGTGGAGGTCAACTTCCGTTTCGCGCCCAGCCGCAGCGTCGCCGACGCCGAGGCTCACGTGCGCCGCGTTCTGGACGGGTTCGACGTCGAGATCGTGGATGCCGCGGCGGGCGCACGTCCGGGACTGGACGCACCGCTCGCACAGGAGTTCCTCGCCGCCGTGGGTGCTGAGGCGCGCCCGAAATACGGCTGGACGGACGTCGCGCGGTTCTCCGCTCTGGGGGTACCCGCGGTCAACTACGGACCCGGCGACCCGATCTTGGCCCACCACGACGAAGAGCGGGTGCCGTTCGGCCAGATCGAGGACGTCGAGCGGAGCCTGCGGGCATGGCTGAACGGGCGCTGACCGCCGAGGCGGCGCCGCGGGGAGGGACCGGGCCGCTCGGACGGCTCCTCGTCCTGCGCCCCGCCGTTGCGGTCGCCGTCGTCTACCTCGCGGCCCGCCTGATCACCACGGCGTTCCTGCTCATCGCGGCCGAACTGTCCGGCCCGACGTCGCGTTTCGGGGCAGACGCCACGATCGGAACCCTGTCGATGGGCTGGGACGCGCAGTGGTATTGGGTCGTCGGCAGCGCGGGCTACCCCGCACACCTTCCCGTCGATGCGACTGGAGCGGTCACGCAGAACGCGTGGGCCTTCATGCCCGTCTATCCGGCGCTCACGCGGGTTCTGTCGGTCGCGTTCGCGGGAAACTACCCCCTCGCCGCGGTGGTCCTCGCCATCGTCGCCGGGTACGGGGCCTGCCTCGTGTTCTTCCACCTCCTCCGTGAGAAGCTCACGGCGGACACGGCGCTGTGGGCGGTCGCGCTGCTCGCGGCATCCCCTCTCGCAGCGCTGTTCCAAATGGGCTATGCGGAGTCGCTGTTCCTGCTGTGGCTGTTCCTGGCCCTGTGGCTTCTCGTGCGGCGCCGGTTCGTGTGGCTGTACCCGTTGATCGTCGTCATGGGCTACACGAGACCCGGCGTGCTCGCATTCGCGCTCCTGCTCGGCGCCTACGGTGTCGTGCGGTGGCTGCGCCGGCGCGACGACCCGCTGCCGACCGTGCAGGTGGTGCACATCGTCGCGCTCGGCGTTCTCGCGGTGGCGGTGGGCTTCTCGTGGCAGGTGATCGCCGGCGCCGTGACGGGCGATCCGGCTGCGTACATGGAAACCGAGCTGTCGTGGCGGCGCGGGTGGATCGGCGAGGGCGGTTTCGTGCCCTTCGACGGGTTCGTTCAGGGAGCTGCGCTCTGGTTCCGCCTCTGGGGGCTCCCCGAGAGCGTCGCGTACGTCGCACTTGCGGCGGCCGTCGTTGCGGTCGCCGCGGTGATCGCCTTCGAGCCGCACGTGCGGCGCCTCGGGCCCGAGATGCGGCTCTGGTCAGCCAGCTACGTGCTGTACCTGCTGGTGGTGTTCTTTCCGCAGTCGAGCATCTTCCGCCTGCTCCTGCCTCTCGCGCCGCTCTACGGAGCCATGGCCGCCCCGCGGCATCCCGTCTGGCGCTGGGGGGCGCTCCTGGTCGGACTCATCGGCCAATGGTGGTGGATCTACCAGATGCTGGCGATCGGGAACTCGTACACCCAGATCCCCTGATCGCGACCCTCCGGCACGCCGCGTGCGGCCGGTGTCTCGGCATACCGATAAACTTGACAGGTAGTCCGACGACGAAAAGGAGCCCGCGATGGCAGCCATGAAGCCGCGAACCGGTGACGGACCGATGGAGGCCGTGAAGGAGGGGCGCCTCATCATCGTGCGTGTTCCCCTCGAGGGCGGCGGACGACTCGTCGTCTCGGTCAATGACGAAGAGGCCAAGGAACTTCACGGCGTGCTCGGCGACGTGGTCGGCGCAGCCTGACGATCTCCCACGGTGAAAAGGG